>JARLIN010000426.1 GCA_031291715.1 Rhodopila sp.
AGCTGATATTCCTAGTTTGTTCTCATTTTTGGTGGCAAACGTGAACGCTCCCATTCGCGCCGGTGCGGTGATGGTAGCCGCGCGGTTTTTCGGTCATGATGCGGGGAAACGTTCACAACGGATTGCGGCCAGCTTGCGTTGGAAGTTGGCGACCAAGGAGAAGCCGGCGGTGTCTTCAACCCGCGCTCACGCACCCTATTGATGCGGCCTCCGTCAATCTGGCCACGACCTGGATGGCTCCGGCGACTCGTTTGGCTCGCGGCTGTGCTGGTTGCCGGTCCATTGGCCCTTATCCTGGCGTTTCGGTTTCTGCCCCCACCCATCACGCCGTTGATGGTGATCCGCATCGCCGAAGGGCACGAACTGCGAAAACAATGGGTCGCCTACCGCGACATCTCTCCGGCGTTGGCCGACGCCGTCGTCGCGTCGGAGGACAATCTGTTCTGCGAAGAGGGCGTTGGGATCGACTTCAAGGCCCTGGAAGGTCAGATCGACGCCTGGCGCGACGGAGAACGGCCGCGCGGCGCCAGCACCATTACCATGCAGACGGCGAAGAACCTTATGCTGTGGCCAAGTCGTGATCCTGTCCGGAAGGTCTTCGAAGAATGGCTCACGCCGCAGATCGCCTTGTTCTGGCCGAAGCGCCGGGTGCTGGAGGTCTATCTGAACATCGTCGAGTTTGGGCCCGGCATCTATGGCGCCGAGGCGGCGTCCCGATCGTTTTTCGGTAAACCCGCCGCCAGCCTTTCGCCGAAGGAGGCAGCGCAGCTTGCCAGTGTGCTACCCAATCCTCTTGTGTGGTCAGCCTCTTCACCGACGCCGTATTTACGAAAGCGCGCCGCGATCATCGAGCGGCGAGTCGAGCAAATCCGCCCGCTTCTGAACTGCGTTCACTGACCTGATAAACAACGTATCGCCCTGCCCGGCTTGCCCGATCGGCCGCAATGGGTGCATTTCCTCCGTAGGAGGAAGCAACCGATGGTACAGCCAAACCCCTCGTGCGCCGCATGAGCAAGGAAATCCGCCTGCTGTCCACCAGCGCGATCCTTGGCTACGGCTTTCCGGAGGCTTCGCTCCGCGGAGGCCTGGATCGCCAGCCGCACGTCATCGGGGTGGACGGCGGCAGCGTCGATCCCGGCCCGCATTATTTGGGTTCCGGCAAGCCGTTCTGCTCCCCCATCGCCATTCGTCGCGATCTGCGTCTGATGCTGAACACCGCGGTCCGCGCCAATATTCCGCTGGTGATCGGCACCAGCGGCGGTGCGGGCGGTGCGCCCCACCTGGCATTGGTCGCGACCATGGCCCGTGAGATCGCGCGGGAAGATGACCTGCACTTCAAGATGGCGTTGATCCAGGCCGAGCAGGACAAGGAGTCGGTGAAACGCCGCCTCGCCGCCGGCCGGGTGACGTCCCTGGCCCACCAGCCGCCGTTGACGGATGAAACCATCGACCGCTCCACCCGGATCGTTGGCATGATGGGGCCGGAACCGTTCATCGAAGCACTCGACGCCGGCGCCCAGGTCGTGCTGGCGGGCCGCGCGAGCGATCCCGCATCCTGGGCTGCCGCGGCCACCCGCGCACAGCTACCTCCGGCCCCGGCCTGGTACGCCGGCAAGATGCTGGAATGTGGCGCGACACCGTCGATCCCGAAAGGCCATGACTGCCTGTTCGTCACGGTCCGTGAGGACCACGTCGAATGTGAGCCGACCAATCCGGCCCGTCGCTGCACGCCTCTGTCGATCGCCAACCACTCGTTGCACGAAAACAGCAGCCCCATCCATCACATCGAGCCGGGTGGTATGTTGGACACCTCCGACTGTCGTTTCGATGCCGTCAGCGACCGCGCGGTGCGGATCTCCGGCATGCGCTGGAACCCGGCCGAGCGATACACCGTGAAGCTGGAGGGAGTGGAACTCGCCGGATACCGGTCCGTCTGCGTCTGCGGCACGCGCGATCCGCTGCTGATCGGCCGGCTGGACGACTTCATCGCCAGCGTCCGCGGTGAAGTCGCCACCAAGGCCGCGGCCTTCGGCGCCTCGCCCGGCAGCTACCAGCTTGGCATCCGTATCTACGGTCGGGACGGGGTCATGGCTGCGCGCGAACCTATCCAGCATGCGACGCCGCACGAGCTGGGCTTCGTCCTGGAGGTCGTCTCCCAGCAAAGCCAGGAAATGGCCAGTGCCGTGCTGGGTATGGCACGGACCAACATGCTGCACACCGACTTCCCCGGCCGTCTGTGCCGCGAGGGCAACATGGCCTTTCCGTTCTCCCCATCCGACATAGAGGTCGGCCCGGTCTATCGTTTCAGCGTCTACCACGTCGCGGAACTGGATGAGCCGACCGAACCATTCCCTATCCAGTACGAGACCCTGTGACATGGCACTGATCAAGGACGTCGCGAAGGTCTGCAAGAGCAAGAACGCCGGTCCGTTTGAGCTGACCATCGACGTGGTCTTCGACAACGCCGAAACCTTCCGGCGCGTGAAGGCGACGGGCGTGCTCGGGCCAGCGTTGTTCGCGCGCCTGTACAACGTGCCCGAGCAACACGTCCTGTTCACCCCGTACGATGCCGCCTTTGCCTTCAAGGCGACCTTCCCTCGCCTGGTCCCCGCCGGGGATTTCGGCGACACCGATGTCTATGGTTGCCAGCAGCATGCCCCGCTGTTGGATGTCGATCTTCCAATCTGAAAGCGAGACGGTCCGATGAACCGCATGATGACCCTGGTTGCATTCCTGCAAGCGCAGAACTGCTCCAACTTGCCGGGTTCCTGGCGCCACCCGTCCACGATGCTGGATTTCCTGACCCCCGAATACTACCAGCGCATCGCCCGCACACTGGAAGACGGCAAAATCCATCTTGCCTTCTTCGACGACCGGCTGGCGCTGCCCGATCTATACACCGGTCACCACGCCGAGGCTGTCGGCGCAGGCGTACGCGCGGTGAAGATGGACCCAGCCACCATCCTGATGACGATGGGTCTTGCGACGCAGAAGCTGGGTCTCGGCAGCACCTACTCCACCACCTATTATGAGCCGTTCCATGTCGCCCGCGTCTTCGCGACCATGGACCTGATGCTGAAAGGGCGGGTTGGCTGGAACATTGTCACCTCGCTCAATAGCGCCGAGGCCCTGAATTTCGGCCACTCCGAACACATGGAACACGACGCTCGGTACGATCGCGCCGATGAGTTCATGCAAGTGGTCATCGGCCACTGGAACACCTGGGAAGACGACGCGCTGATTCTGGACAAGATCGGCAACCGGTTCGCCGATGCGACAAAAGTTCATCGGCTTGACCACGTTGGGCCATACTTCAAGTCGCGCGGGCCGTTCAGCGTACCCAGATCCCCACAGGGCCATCCGGTGCTGATCCAGGCGGGCCAGTCCGGCCGGGGGCAGGCCTTCGCCGCCCAGTGGGCGGAACTGGTGTTCGTGATCTACCACAACCTGGAAGCCGGCAAGCAGCAATATGCCGCTTTTAAACAGGCTGTCGCCGCCGCCGGCCGCGACCCGGCCCAGGTGCATGTCGCCCCAGCCTGCTACGTGATCGTCGCGGAATCCGAGGAAGCCGCCCTGACGAAGCGCGCGGTCATCGAGGCCTCCGCCAAGCCAGTTGATGCTCTGGTATTGATCTCCGAAGTGCTGAACTACGATTTCGGTGCCAAGGGCTACGACGAACCGTTCACTGACGAGGAACTGGCCGCCTTTTCCTGGCATGGTTTCCGCGAACGCGTGGTGACGTACTCAGGCAAGAAAAATCCGACCGTGCGTGACTTCGTCGAAGTGTCCGGACGCGGCACCATCGCGGAACATAAGGTCTTCTGTGGCACACCGAAATCCGTCGCCGACCAGATGGAGGAATGGTTCACAGCCCCCGCCTGCGATGGTTTCGTTTTGGCCGCGACCCATATGCCCGGCGCCTATGAAGACGTCGTGCGCCTGTTGGTTCCCGAACTCCAACACCGCGGCCTGTTCCAAAAGGACTATCGAGGCAGCACGTTAAGAGAGAACCTCGGCCTGCCGATCCCCCGTGCCGCTGATTGGCACAACGCACGAAAGGCAGCAGAATGAGTGCTCTTCGCAGCCTGCTCTTCGCCCCGGGCAATCACGCTCGCCGTGTTGAGAAAGCCTTGAGTCTGCCCGCGGACGGCGTCATCCTGGATCTGGAAGATGCAGTCGCCATCAGCGAAAAGGCCGCGACCCGGCCAACCGTGACGGGCGCGCTCGGGAAACCGCGCGCCGGCAAGTTGTATGTCCGCGTCAATGCGCTGACGACCGAGTGGTGCTACGCCGACATCGTCGCTGTCGTTCAGGCTGGCTTGGACGGCATCATCCTGCCCAAGGTCGAGTACGCCCACGAGCTGCGCACCGCCGACTGGCTGATCGCTAACCTGGAACGCGAACGGAACCTTCCCGCCGGCGGCATCGACCTGATCCCAATCATCGAAACCGCACTTGGCATCAGCAATCTCGCCCGCATCTGCCGATCCGGCACCCGCACAAGGCGTCTGGCGTTCGGCGCTGGCGACTTCACGCTGGATATGGGCATGACCTGGACGCGCGGCGAAGCCGAACTGCTACCGCACCGCGCCGCCTGCGTGCTGGAATCCCGCGCCGCCGGCCTGGAACCCCCAATAGACACCGTCTGGGCCGATCTACGCGATACAGATGGCTTCATCGCCTCTGCCAAACACGCCGCCGCTTTGGGCTTCCAGGGGAAGATGTGCATCCACCCCGACCAGATTGCCGGCGCCAACGCCGCCTTCACCCCGGACGAGGCCACCATCGCGCAAGCAAAACGCATCGTCGCCGCCTTCGAGACGGCCGAAGCTGAGGGTTTGGCCTCCATCCAGCTCGACGGGCAGTTCATCGACTACCCGATCGTGCAACGCGCCCGCCGCGTGCTGGCGCAGGGAGGCGCTTGATGTTTGACGTGCAAGCCCTGGAAGGTTGCAAGGTCCTGGACGTCTCCAGCTTTCTGGCCGGCCCGTTCTGCGCAACCCAGTTGGGTGAATTCGGCGCTGACGTAATCAAGATCGAGTTGCCCAATGTGGGCGACGCCACCCGGCGTTTCGGTACCATGACGGAGTGCGGCGATTCGTTGCCGTGGCTGTCTGAATCCCGCAACAAGCGCTGCATCACCCTGGACCTGCGCAAGCCCGACGGCGCTGCGCTGCTGAAGCGCCTGGTCGAGCAATCCGACGTCATGGTCGAAAACTTCCAGCCAGGCACATTGGAAAAGTGGGGTCTCGGCTACGACGTGCTCAGTGCGGTCAACCCGCGGCTGATCATGGTGCGCATTTCCGGCTACGGGCAGACGGGCCCCTACAAGGATCGCCCCGGCTTTGGCCGTATTGGCAATGCCTTTGGTGGCCTGTCGTTCCTGGCTGGTTACCCGGATCGTGCACCGGTCACCCCAGGATCGGCTACCATCCCCGACTACATGGCGGGCTTGTATGGTGCATTGGGCACCCTGCTGGCGCTACAGGCGCGAGAGAAAACCGGACGGGGCCAGATGGTCGATATTGGGCTGTATGAGCCGATCTTTCGCATCCTGGACGAACTCGCTCCCGCCTTCGCCTACAAGGGCTATGTCCGCCAGCGTATGGGGCCTGGCACGGTCAATGTCGTCCCGCACAGCCACTATCCAACGAAAGACGGCCGCTGGATTGCCATCGCCTGCACCAACGACAAAATCTTTGCGCGTCTCGCCGAGGCTATGGGCCGCCCCGACCTTGCCGACGATTCAAGCTGGGGCACACTGGCCGCCCGGGAGCGGGATCGCGCCAGCGTGGACGAAACCGTAGCCGCCTGGACTTCAACGCTGGATCGCGCCGACCTGATGCATCGGTGCGAGAGCAGTCAGGTCCCGTGCGGCCCTGTCTATTCCGTGGACGAGATCTTCGAGGACCCGCAATATGAGGCACGCGGCAATATCCTGCGCATGCAAGATCCACGCGCAGGAGAACTCGCCGTCCCAAATCTGGTTCCTCGTCTTACGGACACTCCCGGCAAGGTGAACTGGTTGGGCATGGAACTTGGAGCCCACAACACGGAGATTTACCAAGGACGCCTTGGTCTGACCGAGATGGAGATGGATCGGCTGCGAACGGCGGGCGTCATCTGACCCTCACGTGAATATTCCTTAAGGGCGACGAAATTCATGAACCCACGGCGGGGGATCATCGTTCAGCCCTGGCCCGGTGTCACAATCGGACAAACCGGTCTGAAGGAGAAATTTCATGTTGAAACTAACCACCGCGTCATTGTTGGCGGCATCGTTCGTCCTACCGGCGATGGCACAAACACCGGCACCGCCGTCGGAAAATCATTCTCCCGCCGCCCTCAATGCCCCGGCGACCCACGATACGTCGGGCAACCCCACGGGCAGCGGCTACAACTCGCCGTCTGCGCGTAACGGGGTCATGACCGACAATGGAAGCATGCGCGCCAGCAAAATCGTCGGATCGTCCGTTTACAATGACCATGATCAGAAGATCGGCAGCATCGATGATCTGGTGATCGGCAGCGACCACACGCTTAATGCGGTGCTGTCGGTTGGCGGGTTCCTTGGCATGGGCAGCAAGTTGGTCGAGGTACCGTTCAACAAGCTGGAATTCGGCAATACCAAAGGAAGCAGCGACAATCGCGTTGTTCTGCCCGGCTCCACGAAGCAGGATCTCACGTCGATGCCGGATTTCCATTACACCAATCGCGGCTGATACGAGTAACCGTGATGGCGGAGCGGAACCGCCATCACGGTTTCGGCTAGTGTCCTGCCTCCGAAGTTCGTCGCATCATGCAGCGGGCTTCGGGGGTTGGGTCGCGCCGCTTTCTCGGCGCCGGTGCGTCAAGACTCACCAGCGGCGCGCTTGGCCCGCAG
>JARLIN010000427.1 GCA_031291715.1 Rhodopila sp.
ATCTGATCCGGTCCCATGCCGCGGCAGATGGCCCGGACTGTCGCCGGGCCATGACGGAGGCGGACTGCCCGTGGGTTAATCTTCCCGCGGCTTGGTATGATTTGTTAACAAATCTCCGCGGTCCTCCCTTTGTCTCCGGGGTGGAATCTTTTCGCGATGCCTGCTCCAAGCGCCGTGCGCAGGATCAGTAAAGAAGTCAGGCGTGATCTTTGAATCCGGTAGAGGCGCCGCCGGGCCACGGCCCAACGCGTGTCAGCCTCGACGCCGTTTGGTCGGAGACCGGCAGCCCGAAGGGTTGACCGCGCCGCGTGCTGGGTTGCTGGGGCCGGCAAGGCCGGCCTGCCGGCGCAACAGGTCTCCGAACGCCGAGAAGACCCGGTGCATCGGCGGTTGTTTGTAGGGAAACAGGTCGGGCGGATCCATCAGGTGAACAATGGCGGCGGCGTCGGCCTCGAACACCAGCAGCCGGCCGTCGCGGGTCTCGGCACAGTCGATGGAGTAATAATCGAACCCCAGGCGTTCGTGCAGCGCATCGAACGCGGCGGCATGGCGGCGGGCGAAGCCGTGATCGAACGCGGCCATCGCGCGGGCTTCCTCGGCGCGCTTGTCCGCGGATTCAGTCATGCCGGCGTTGAGGTAGTGGACCATCCAGTTGCTGGAAATCGCCATGTGGCACAGGAACGGTTGGCGATCGATGAAGGCGACACGGGATTTCCGGTAGAGCCCGTCCTGTCCAGCGTATTCCTCGAACGCGGTGACGAAGAAATGCCGCTCGAACGAAAAGCGCAGGTAGTCCGCCAGTTCGTTTGGGGTTTGGACGCGGGCCAGGCCGTTGCCGGCATGGGATGCGAGGGGACGGATCAGGCAGGGGTAGGGGATGCGCCCGGCGTCGAAGCCCTCGATCCGTCGGCCGGTGTATAGATGCGCGTCCAGATCTTCGCGGGTCACGGCGGCTGTGGTTGGGCTGCAAAGACCGGGCACGCCGGCCAGCGAGTGGGACAAGGTGTCACGTTCCAGTGCCGGCAGGAATCTCGGATTATTCAATGCCGGCCGTGGCCACACCGCATAGAGCCAGCGCAGCCGAGCAAGGCTGGCCGGATCAGCGTCGCCAAGCGCGAAGAAGGCGACGTCGTGGTCGGGGATCACCCGCGGCAGCGGACGATCCGGCAGGACATAGAGAAGATCCAGCCGCACGTTCAGGTAATTGGTCAGGAAGTCGAGCGGCGTGTTCGCCATCAGGTCGCCGGGACCAACCAGGGCCAGCACGCGCAAGAGCGCGCCGGGCGAAGTGCCGGTATCGAACGGCGTGTCGCAGGAGGGCGGCGCGACCCGATAGATCTGGCTCGTCGCCAGAGCCGCGTCCAGAAGGTTCAGTCCCTCCGCCCGGCGGAACGCGAGCTGCGCGGCGATGGCGGTGTCATAGTCGCGGGCCGTGTCCTCCAGCATCGGCGGATTACCGATGCAGGATCGGCCGATGCGCTCCATCAAGGCATCATATCCGTTGCCCTGATAGGCGAAGGTCGTCAGATCGGCTGTGCCGCAAACGATCGGGGGGACGAAATCGTTGCTGAGCGCCGGGAGGGCATCGTCCTTCAAGGACATGGGTCTTCCGTTTTGGATTGCCCTTTCAGCTTCTCATCCAAAGGTTAATTAATCCTTTCCATGCAGAGATGACCCCGCCGGGATATCGGCTGAATTTGACATTCCGGCCGGCGCCCTCTCAACAATCCGAACCGCGTGAGAGGCAAACATCCAAGGAGGACCCCAACCATGCCCATCGACTACGAGAAAAGAGACGGGGTCGCCTACATCACCCTGAACAACCCGGCCAAAGCCAACATCCTCGACAAGCAGACGTCGGATGCGATCTCGGAAGCCTGGATCGATTTGTGGGAAGACCGCGACATCCGTTGCGCCATCGTCACCGGCGCCGGCGACCGGCATTTCTGCGGCGGCCACAACCTGACGCCGCGCCCGGACCTGACGGCGGAAGACCGCGAGTATCTCCGCACCCAACGCATCTACTGGCCGCTCGCCGGCACCGTCCATGGCCAGAAGACAGGCGTCGATGGCCGCATGGGCGATCACTACCCGCGCGTCTGGAAGCCGGTCATCGCCGCGATCAACGGTTGGGCCGCGGGGGCGGGGCTTTATATGCTGCTGACCTCCACCGACATCCGCATCGCCAGCGCGGAGAACGCCCGCTTCAAATTCTCCCTGCTGACCCAGGGCTGGCTCGGCAATGGGCCCGGCGCCAGCATGCTGATCAAGCAGCTTCGCTACGTTGACGCGATGAAGATCCTGCTGACGGACGAGCCGTTCGACGCCCAGGAGGCACTCCGGGTCGGCCTGATCAACGAGGTCGTCCCCCACGCCCAACTGATGGTGCGCGCCGAGAAACTGGCCCGTCACATCGTCACCCTGCCGCCCGCCGCGGTACGCATGATGAAGGAGTTCGTGGTCCGCTTCGGCAACCTGCCGGACGACCAGGCCTGGCACGTGCAGAACCTGATCAACTCGCTGCTGATCCAGACAACGGTGGACGGCGAGGAAGGCCGGGCGGCGTTCAATGAGAAGCGTCCGCCGAATTTCACCGGCACCCTGCGCAAGCGCGGCGAGCCCTGGCCGGAACCGTCCGAGGAAGATGCCAGGCGGCTGGACGAAGCCTACCGCAGCGGGGAGTTTTGATACCAAGTCGGAGAAGGGAGCTTTGATATCAGGCGTCACTCCGGCCGACAGGACGGCCGCCTACCGTCATGGCCCGCCGTCAGTCCGGGCCATCAGCCGCGCCGCGTTATGAGATCAAACAGCCCGGACTGACGCCGCGCCATGCCGCTGAACGGGCCGCCGACCGCTGGTTTCCGGTCAACCGGAACCGCGTCGAAACGTCACCCGAATGCTCCGATCTCCCGCAGGCCCGCTATCTCGTCCGCCTCCATCCCCAGCACCTCCCGCAGTACCGAATTCGTGTCGGCACCCAACCCCGGCGCTGCGCCGGTCGCCCGACCGAATGAGGCTTGCCAGGGCAGACCCGGCAGCACGCCCGACCCATACCTGTCCCAGAACCCTCGGGCACGAAGATGCCCGCTCTCCACGAGGTCGGCGGAGCGGGCGAGGGCAGCGGCGGGGATGCCGGCGCGCGTCAGCACGGATGCCGCCTCGGCAGCCGAGCCATCCGGTGGTGAAACCGGGCGATCCGTTTCGACGCCCAGCCAGTCGTCGGGGCCGGCGCAGCGATACACGGCCCGCCGATCCGGCGCGCGCGGCTGCTCGGCCAACTGCTCGGCCAACAGCGGCTCGGCCATCGTCCACAGCATCGCCTCGATCATCGAGAAATCGACACGCGCCACCGCGCCGGACTGCCGCCGCCAAAGGCTGGCCGCGACGATGAACGCCAGCATCAGCCCGCACATCGGGTCCAGCCACGCCATGCCGACACGCGGCGGCACGCCAGGATGGCGGTTCAGGCCGGCGAACCCGGCGTAGCATTGCAGCAGCGTCCCATAGGCGACGGCATGTGATTCCGGGCCTGTCCGGCCCAGCCCGGAGGCCGACACATAGATCAGCCGCGGATTGACCGCCCGCAAGGCATCGGCGCCCAGGCCGAGCCGATCCATCACGCCGGTGGCAAAGTTTTCGACCAGGACGTCGGCCTTGGCGGCCAGCGCTTTCGCGATCTCAATGGCTTCGGGTTTCTTCAGATCCAGAACGATGCCTTTCTTCGCCTGCCCGAGAACAGTGTGGAGTTCCGACCCGCGCCCCGGATCGCCGCGTCCGGGGGCTTCGATCTTGATGACCTCGGCGCCCATCGCCGCCAGATACCGGGTCGCCGTGGGTCCCGCGATCACCCAACTGAAATCGAGGACGCGAACGCCGGACAGCGGCAGCGGTCCAGCCGGCTCCGTCGTGGCGGGGTTGGGGCGGCTGCCGTGTGTCAGCCGCAGTCCGAACGGCGACCCCGGTACGCGCACGGTCTGCCCGGACACCGCCACCGGGCGGAAGAAATCACGATGTCGCAGCTGCGCGGACTCCAGATGTTCGGCCGGCTCGCGCAACGGGAAGCTCGGGACGTGCGCGGCCTGGGCGGTTTCGGCGATCCACTGCTTGTCGTGGCCGCGGCTCCAGTCCGACATCAGTGCATGCAACGCGTCCCAGTTTGCCACGCGGTCTTTCTTGCTGGCGAAGCGGGCGTCGTTACCCCAGGTGGGCGCGCCCATCGCCTCCAGCCACGACGCCCATTGCCGGTCCTCGCGCGGGGAGATGGCGGCGTAGCCGTCGCTGGCCGGCAGGATGCACACGGTCGCGCCATTGCCGTCCGCCAGGCGCTCGCGCGACCAGCTCGCCCCGGTCTGTCCGGCGCGGGCCAATTCGGTCATCGCGAGCGTCGCCAACGCCTCGTGGATCGAGACGTCCACGACCGCGCCGCCGTCTCCCATCAGCGCCGCGTGCATCCCGGCGCAGGCGGCCGCCAATCCACCGAGGAAAGCGGATTGCTCGCCCACGGGGGCCATCGGCGGTTCGTCCAGGTCGTCCACCTGTCCCGTGAGCATCCGGGCGATGCCGCTGGCAAAGAACAGCGTCAGGTCGGTCGCGGGTTCCTCGGCGCGCGGCCCGGTCTGACCAAAGGGGGAGATCAGGACCAGCGCCGCACGCGCGTTGATCCGCCGCAACGTCTCGACGTCGCGGCCCGCTTGCAGGAGCGTGCGTGGGCTGCCCTCGCAGATGATCAGGTCCGCCGTCGCCAGCGCCTGTGTCGCATCGCTGATCGTCGGCCCGTGGTTGAGGTGCTCGGTGAGCGGGGTGGAGCGGTCGGGATCGATCCGGACGACCTCCGCCCCGACATCCGCGAGCATGCGCCCACAGACCGCCGCGGCCAGACCCGGCCCGACCTGCACCGCACGAAATCCATCCAGCAACGACATCCTGGCATTCCCCGAATCAACGGAAAAACGATGCACACAGACGCCGTGGTTTACAAATCGGCAGGCGCGCGTTGAGCCCTGGCTTTCGTTCCGAACACGAAAGCCAGGGACAAGGTCAGGCGGCGATACGGACGGGGAGGTTCCGGATCGCGTGCAGGAAATTGGAGTAGGCGTAAACAGGTTTGTCCAGCACCTCGATCCGCAGATCGCGGCGGAGGACTTCTTCCCACAAAATCTTCAGTTGCATTTCCGCGAGGCGATTGCCCAGGCAACGATGGATACCGAATCCAAATGACATGTGCTCGCGGGGGCGGCGCCGATCGATTATGAACTGGTTTGGATTTTCGATCTGGTCCTCATCCCGGTTGCCGGAAATGTACCAGATCACGACCTTGTCCCCGGCCTTGATCGGCTTGCCGCCGATCTCGGCGTCCTGCATCGCGGTGCGGCGCATGTGAATCACCGGCGTTTGCCAGCGGACGATCTCGGGGACGAGGCTGGTTATCAGGTCCGGATGTTCCCGCAGCTTCTGGAACTGATCCGGGAACTGGGACAGACCCCACATTCCGCCGGACATCGAGTTGCGGGTGGTGTCGTTGCCGCCGACGAGGAACAGGATCAGCACGCCCATCTTCTGGCGCAACGTCATGTCCTTCGTCGCCTCGCCATGGGCCAGGATCGAGATCACGTCGAAGCTTTTCGGCTTCTTTGCGCGCTCCTCCCAGAACCCGTTCATGTATTCGGCGAATTCCATTTGCTTGGCGAAGCGTTCTTCCTCGGACTTCACCGGCGCGTCGGGGGCGTTGACGTCGCAGATGAAGGTGTCGGACCAACGGATCAGCCTGGCCTTGTCCTCGATCGGATAGTCGAACAGTGTCGCCAGCATCATCGATGTCAGCTCGATCGAGACGTGGTCGACCCAGTTGAACGGTTCGTTACGGGGCAGCCGGTCCAGCACCATATTGGTGCGAGTCCGGATCAGATCCTCCATCTTGGCGAGGGTGACGGGGTTGACGGTGGAGCTGACCTCGCGCCGCTGTTCGTCGTGCTCGGGCGGGTCCATGCGGATGAAGCTGGTTCGCTCCATCCCTTTCGGGGCGTCGTTGATCATAATGCCGCCGACTTCGTCGGACGAGGAGAATGTCTTGTGATTGACTTCGACCTGGACGATGTCCTTGTATTTTGAGACAGCCCAGTATGGGCCATAGGGACTGTCCTTCACCCGGTGCACCGGGGCCTCCCGCCGCAGCCGTTCAAAGTACGGCTGCCAGACATCCTCATAATAAATCCGAGGGTCACTGGGATCGAGGTCCTCGAGCGGCAGAGAAGTCGCGCGTGCCTTCAGGTCGATATCGACTGGTGCGTTCATGGCCGTCCTCATGCGTTTTTTATCATAGGTTCGGCGGACCGCGGGTCCCGGCCGCATGCTAGCCGGTTCTGCCGCCGCGCGCTAATGTCGCGGCAAGGACAATCAAGGCAGGAGCCGTCATGCCGGATCGGCGAATAATTGCGATAAGCAAACAACTGGCACGGACGAACCGATGAATCGACGCACGTTCCTGGCGGCTTCGGCCGCCGCTCTGGCCGCCCCGTCCGTCGGACGTACGCAGGGGACCAGACTGCTCCGCTTCATCCCGCAGGCCGATCTTGTCGTGCTGGACCCGATCTGGACCACGGCCTACGTCACCCGCAACCACGGGTTCATGGTCTTCGACACTTTGTATGGGCAGGACGGCACCTACAAAGCGTCACCGCAGATGGTCGCCGGCCATGTCATCGAGAATGACGGCAAGCTGTGGAAGCTGACGCTGCGCGACGGCCTGAAATGGCACGATGGCGAGAAAGTGCTGGCGCGCGACTGCGTTGCCTCCATCCAGCGCTGGGGCAAGCGCGATGCGTTCGGGCAGGCACTGCTGGCCGCGACGGACGAACTTTCCGCGCCGGACGACAAGACGATCCAGTTCCGCCTGAAAAAACCGTTCCCGCTGCTGCCGGATGCGCTGGGCAAGTCGCCGTCGCTGATGCCGGCGATGATGCCCGAGCGCCTGGCCAGGACCGACGCCTTCACCCAGATCACCGAGGTCGTCGGCAGCGGGCCGTATCGCTTCGTCGCCAAGGATCGCGTTCCTGGCGCGAAAGCGGCGTATGAGCGCTTCGCCGACTACGTGCCGCGTGCCGACGGCAAGCCGGACTGGACGGCTGGACCGAAGATCGCGCATTTCGACCGGGTTGAATGGACCACGATCACCGATGCCTCCACCGCGTCGGCCGCGTTGCAAAGCGGGGAGCAGGACTGGTGGGACTATGCGACGGCCGACCTGCTGCCATTGCTGCGCGAGGCGAAGAACCTGAAGGTCGCGGTGCAGGACCCGTCCGGCCAGATGGCGATGATGCGGTTCAACTTCCTCAATCCACCGTTCAACAATCCTGCGATCCGGCGCGCGCTGCTCGGCGCGGTGAGCCAGCAGGATGTCATGACGGCTGTGGCGACCGACGATCCGTCGATGTCCCATACGCCGACCGGGTTTTTCTGTCCCGGTACGCCGATGGCGAGCGATGTTGGTCTGTCCGCCCTGACCGGCCGGCGTGATTACGACAAGGTCAAGCGGGACCTGAAAGCCGCTGGCTACAACGGGGAGAAAGTCGTGCTGCTCGCCGCGACCGACTTCCCGGTGCTTAAGGCGATGTCCGACGTGGTGGCCGATATGCTCCAGCGCTCCGGCATGAATGTCGATTACATCGCCACCGACTGGGGATCGGTCAATCAGCGGCGCGTCAAGAAGGAGCCGGTCGAGCAAGGCGGATGGAGCGCCTTCTGCACCGCCTGGGCCGGCACCGACATGCTGACGCCGGCGGGCGAACTGGCGCTGCGGACCAACGGCGCCAATGCCTGGATCGGCTGGCCAGACATCCCCCGTATCGAAGCCCTGCGGGAGGCCTGGTTCGACGCACCGGATCTGGCCGCGCAGCAGGAGGTCGCGCGCGACATCCAGGCGGCGGCGTTCGAGGAGCTGCCCTACCTGCCGCTGGGGCAATACCTTCAGGCCACAGCGTATTCCACCAAACTCACAGGCGTGCTCAACGGATTCGCGTTGTTCTGGAACGTGAGAAAAGAAGCGTAAGGGGCAGGCGCGATTTGATCGCCACCCGGGGGAGCCCCGTTCGGCGGGGCTCCCCCGGTGGAAAGCTATTTTACCGGGATCATCAGGTGCTCATAGGGGCTGCCGGGCCACATCACGTACGGTTTGGTGGGGTCAGCGTCCGCGGTCCTGGGGTATCCGGGCATCGCCTTCGCGGCGGCACCCACGATCATCACATGGGAACCCGTCTGCACCCAGTGATTGTCAGCGGTTTGGCCTTTCGCCCACGGGTCGGTGTTGCTCGCACCGGTGTCGCCGGCCAGCATGTAGATGAAGCCGGTCTTATCGATCGCGGGTCCGTGTGTCTGCCAGGCGTGTGCCCATTCCATGGCGTTCGGGTCCAAACACATCGGAACCCCATTTGCTTCCATGCAGGTCCATTCATTGGTTCCCTTTTTCAGGGTCTCCATGGTGGACCCGTTCATCCGCACGACGGTCGCGTCGGCGACGATCTGCGATGGCGCGGCGGTCATGACACGTTTCATGTAGTCCTGGTCAGAAACCGTGCCGGACGGAGACGTTTGCGCGAAGGCGGTTCCCGCCAGGGTGACAAGGGCGCAGGATGTTATCAGGATCGCTTTCATGTTTCTCTCCCGTATGGCGCGAGCATCTTTCGGGACGCGCCGTGGACGTGAAGCCGTAAGCCAGGAAACGGGGAAGGGACGCCTAAACCCGAGACACCAGCTCTTTATTTTGAGTGTTCTGCCCGCGAAGCCCGCCGCATGACGCGACGAACTTCGGGGCTGGACACTAGAGCCAACCAGTCAAACGCCAAATGTTAGTATAGAATCACAGGCGCGATATCATCAAACTATTTCATCTGTCCGGTCCCTTTGCTTACTCATGATGTGATGCGATCCAACGATGGGCTGAAGGCGTCGCCACCCGCGATGATCTTCGGTGAGATCACGTTTCGGCACGACACTGCAGCGCCGGAGCCGGCCAACGCGGTCGTTTGAGGCCGCCGTGGCGATGGCCCGGGACTTGCGCCCGCCGCTTCCGGCCGATGCGATTTTGTTCCATAGGCTGGTCGCAAACAGGCGGCGGGTTCTCGCGTGGCGATCCGGCCCGCGGCCGGTGAGATTCGTAAGGACAGACACATGCCCATTCCGATCATCGTGGACTGCGATCCCGGCACCGATGATGCCGTTGCGCTGATGCTGGCGCTTGCCTCGCCTGAACTCTCCGTGCTGGCCATCACTGTCGCCGGCGGCAATGTGGGGCTGGATCTCACCTTGTCCAACGCGCTTGCCCTGGTCGCGCTCGCCGAATCACAGGTTCCGGTCCACGCCGGCGCCGATCGGCCGTTGCTCGGACGCTTTGTCAGCGAACCCAGGGTCCATGGGGCGGATGGACTGGGGGGCATCATCCTTCCGGCCGGCGGCCCGCCCACGCCCGGCCTTGCGGCCGATGTCATCCGCCGCATCCTGCGCGACGCCGCCGAATCGGTGACCCTCGTCGGCATAGGGCCAGCCACCAACCTGGCTTTGGCGCTGACGACCGAGCCGGCGCTGGCCCCGAAGGTCGAGCGGATCGTCCTGATGAGTGGCGCGTGGGCCGAGGGCAACGTCACACCCGCCGCGGAATTCAACGCCTGGAGCGATCCGGAGGCGCTGGAGATCCTGCTGGACACGGGCCGGCCCGTGGTGTTCGCGACACTGGAGCTGACGGCCCAGGCGATCGTGACCCCGGCCCGGATCGCGGCGTGGCGTGGTCTTGGCAACGGGCGTTGCCTTCAGGTCATCTGCGATATCCAGGCCACTGTCCCACCGTCGCGCCGCCTGGGTGGGGCCGGCGCGCCGTTGCACGATCCATGCGCCATCGCCTGGTTGATCCGTCCTGATCTGTTCACGACTCGCGCGTGCTCGGTGCGGATGGACCTGGGGCCGGGTCCCGGTCGCGGCCGCACCCTGATCGATCGCTGGGGGCGCACAGGCGATCCCGTGAACGCCATGGTTCTGGAAACCGTGGACGCGGACGGGTTTTTCAACCTGCTGGGCCAAAGGCTCGCCCTTCTCCCGTGATCGTGCCACGCTCGGGTCACCCCAAGGAGAGCGAAATAATGGACCCGAACGCGTTGCCCTTTGACCCAGATGCCATGCTTGCCGGGCTGCGCGAATGGGTGGAATGCGAAAGCCCGACGTTCGACGCGGGCTCGGTCAATCGCATGATGGACATTGCGACCCGCGCCCTGGTGCTGGCGGGCGCGCGTATCGAGCGCGTCGCCGGCCGCATGGGTTTCGGCGACTGCGTCCGCGCCACGTTCCCGCACGCCACGCCCAACGAACCCGGCATCCTGGTGATGGGTCACCTGGACACCGTGCATCCGGTCGGGACACTGGAAAAATTGCCGTTCCGCCGGGAGGGCAATCGCGCCTGGGGCCCCGGCATCCTGGATATGAAAGGCGGCAACTACCTCTCGTTGGAGGCGATCCGCCAGGTGCAGCGCGCTGGGCTGCGCACGCAGCTGCCGGTCACCGTGCTGTTCACCAGCGACGAAGAAGTCGGCAGTCCCTCCACCCGCGACCTGATCGAAGCCGAGGCCGCCCGTCACAAATACGTCCTGGTGCCGGAACCGGCCCGGCCCGACGGTGGTGTGGTCACCGGCCGGTATGCGATCGCCCGCTTCAACCTGGAAGCGACCGGACGGCCGAGCCATGCGGGGGCACGGCCGGGGGACGGGCGGTCGGCTATCCGGGAAATGGCGCGCAAGCTGATCGAAATCGAAGATATGACCTCCGAGAGCTGCACGTTCAGCGTTGGCGTCATCCATGGTGGTCAGTGGGTCAACTGCGTCACCACGACCTGCACCGGAGAGGCGTTGTCGATGGCGAAGCGGCAGGAAGACCTCGACCGGGGCGTCGCCGCGATGCTGGGCCTGCGCGCGTCGTCGAACGAGGTTCAGTTCAAGGTGACCCGCGGCGTCACGCGTCCGGTGTGGGAGCCGGATGCGCGGGGCATGGCGCTGTACGACACGGCGCGGGAGATCGCCCGGGAGCTTGGCTACCAGATCAGTTCGCAAAGCTCCGGCGGCGGATCGGACGGGAACTTCACCGGCGCGTTGGGCCTTCCCACGCTGGATGGGCTGGGTGTGGCCGGGGCGGGGGCGCATACCCTGGATGAGCATATCCAGATCGACAGCCTGGCCTATCGGGGGAAACTGATGGCCGGGCTGCTGATGGCGCTGGCCTGAGTCGATGGGGGCTGTCTGGCGGGCGGTTCGCAGCCGTCCCAGGCTGTTCGCGGGTCTGGCGGCCGGGCTCCTCGCCTGGCCGCTGCTGCCCGCCGGCCTTTCGGCGACCATGCGCGGGATACTGGCCTGGGACGCGGGCGTCCTGGTGTTCCTGGCCTTGTCCGCCCATCTGTTCGCGACCGAGCCGCCGGACCGCATGCCGGATGCCGCCGCGGCCCAGCAGGAAGGGGAGTGGACGATCTTCGGGCTGACCCTGGGGGTCATCATCGTCAGCTTCGTGGCCGTCGGCGGGGAGTTCTCCGCGATAAAGAACGTGCCCACGGAAACGCGCTGGCTGCACATCGCGCTGGTCGCCGTCACGTTGTTCGTGTCATGGCTGGTGACTCACGTGACGTTCGCCTTCCGGTACGCGCACGAATTTTACGCGCGGGATCTCGGTGGTCCGGACGTTGACAGGGGGCTGGACTTTCCGGGAGAGAAAGAACCCGACTATATGGACTTCCTGTATTACTCCCTGGTCTTGGGGATGACGTTCCAGGTGTCGGACGTTCAGATCACCAGCCGGAAAATGCGCCGCCTCGCGTCCCTGCATGGGCTGATGAGTTTCCTGTTCAACACTATCATCATCGCGCTCACGGTGAACATCGCGGCCGGCATGATGGGCTGACCGGCGGTTTTACCGCCCGGCCAGCCGAACCAGGGCCCCGGCCACGTCGAACAGGTCCAGCAGCCGCGCCACGTAATGATCATGCACGACGAACCCCGGCGCGGCAGGATCGAGCATCTGCCGCTCAAGACCATCCAGCATGCGCCGCAGTCGCCATTCGTGCAGGCCGAGCCTGCGTTGCACGGGATCGGCCACAACGCCGGCGAAGGCCGAGGCGACGGTCGAAGCCGCCAGCAGGCCGCCCGTCAGGCCGGCCACCAGGACGGCCGAGGGTGCAACGGGGAACAGCGTGTACCACACCGACCCCAGCGCGCCGCCCATCGGGAATGACATCACCGCGGCGCGCTGCACGATGGCGGCCGCGAGCGTCGGTCCGAGCGACAAGGCACCGGGGGTCAGCTTTTTCAGCGCGAGGGCGCCCGCGCCAAGGCTCATGAGGGCGGTGGTGATCTCGGTCGCGGCGGCTCGGGTCCGGGTGTATTCCGTCATCGCGGCCTCGAGCCGCTGGCGCAAAGCGGGATCGTCGCCTCGCGTGCCGATCGCTTCCAGGGCAGGGGCCAGCGCCGCCACGACACGGGGATCCGACAGGATGGTTTCGGCGAGCGCATCTTTGGTCGTTACGCGGTCGCCGGAGCGGTACGGCAGCTCCAGAAGGTCGGCGTGCAGCCGCCACGCGAGTTCCTTCCCGACGGCGGTATGCACGACGAGGCGCTTGCTGCCCAAATGTGCTGCCAGTCGCGATGCGCCCGCCTTACGGGCCGCGTGGGCCGCGAGCAGCAGCCCCACCTGCGGTGCCGCCATCGTCAGGTTGAACGGCGCGCGGGCGATGTCCCAGCCGACCGCCGCCCGGTGCAGGTCCAGCGATCCGCGCAAGGAGAAATTCCGGTCGATGAAAGGTCCGAGCAGCTTGCGCCGGCTGTCGAAATAACGGCGCACGCCATCTTCGGCGATCTGGGCGGCAAGCGCCGCGTTGGTTTCGATGACACCTGACGTCGTGCTACTGATAAGTGTCATTTTCTTCCTCGATAACGGTTCGGCTCTGTTCCGCGCATCCAGATGTGGATAGCGTTCCCCGGTTGATTGGGGAGAGAAAGAAATGTCCATTGTTGCAACCGACGACAAGGTCGTCGAAGCCGTCGTCATGCGACGGGTGTTCTGGCGGCTCATGCCATTCCTGCTCGCGGCTTATCTGATCTGCTACATCGACCGGGTTAATGTCGGTTTCGCGTCGCTGCAGATGAACAAGGCGGTCGGCATCGATCCGAAGACCTACGGTCTGGGCGCCGGCATCTTCTTCATCGGCTATTTCATCCTGGAAGTGCCCAGCAACCTGGGGCTGGAGCGTTTTGGCGCATCCCGATGGATCGCTCGCATCATGGTTTCCTGGGGCGTGCTGTCCGGCGCCTTCGCGCTGGTTGGCGGTCCCACCAGCTTTCTTGTCCTGCGCTTCCTGCTGGGCGCGGCGGAGGCGGGCTTTTTCCCCGGCGTGATCCTGTATCTGACCTACTGGTTCCCATCCGAGCAACGGGCGCGGATCGTCGGCATCTTCATGGTGGCCATCCCGGTAGCCGGCCTGACCGGATCGCCTATTTCCGGCGCCATCCTGGGGATGGACGGGACGCTGGGCCTGGGCGGGTGGCAATGGGTCTTCATTCTCGAGGCTCTGCCCGCCGTGCTGATGGGTCTGTTCAGCCTGGTCTGGCTGACCGACCGGCCTGAGCACGCGCAATGGCTGACGCCGGAACAGCGCACCTGGCTGGCGAACAAGCTGGCCACGGAGCGGAAGCGGACAACGAAGGTGAAGCAGTTGTCGGTCTGGAAGGTGATGACCAACAAATACGTGCTGATCATGGGGCTGGTCTATTCCGGCGCGGCGGGCGCCAGCTCGGCCATGGCGATCTGGCAGCCGCAGGTGATCAAATCCTTCGGCCTGAGCAATCTCCAGACCGGCTTCCTGAACGCCGTCCCCTACGCGATCTCCGCCGTTCTGATGGTATTGTGGGGCCGCGCCTCGGATCGGAGCGGGGAGCGGGTGTGGCACAACGCGCTGCCGCTGGGCTGGATGGCCCTGGCGTTGGTGGCGACGTTCTGGGCGCAGAGCCTGTGGACATTGCTGCCGCTGCTGACCCTGGTTCTGGCCGGCACCTATGCCAGCAAGGGGCCATTTTGGGCGCTGTCGTCGGAGTGGCTCGCGGCGCCGGTGGCAGCCGCCGGGTTGGCGCAGATCAACGCCCTGGGCAACCTGTCGGGCTTCTTCTGCAACTACCTGATCGGCTGGATCAAGGACGAAACCGGCAGCTTCCCCTTGGCGATCATGCCGATCGCGGCACTGGCGGCCGCGGGAACGATCGCGCTTCTGGTGACGGGCCGCGGCCAGCCTCGGACCGTCGCCGTCCAACAGTGACCGGGCTTTTTTACCCCGGTTAGGGAACGGTTAACGTTTGCCCGCCATGCTGACCCCTTCCGGAGGGCAGCCATGGCGGGCAAGCGCGACAAGAAGGGACCCCGCGGCGGGGTCGTGATCAGGAAGGAGGAGGTCGTCGAGGCCGGTCACCACGGTGGCGCCTGGAAGGTCGCGTACGCCGATTTCGTCACCGCCATGATGGCGTTCTTCCTGCTGATGTGGCTGCTGAATGCCACCACCGAGGACCAGCGTAAGGGCCTCGCTGACTATTTCAGCCCCAACAACCTGATGTCCCACGCCTCCTCCGGCACGGGCGAACCGTTGGGCGGTCATACCGCCTTCGATCAAGGTGCGCTGGTGTCCGACCGTGGCAGCGTCCAGATCACGGCCGGCAAGCGTCCGGTGATCGACCAAACCGAAGACGATGACGATTCGGCTTACCCGGAAAACCACCACTCCCGATCCGGTGAGGGCGTCGGCAAAGGCCCGATGACCGATGACCAGGATGCGGACGATGCTCCGGACGAAAGACCCCAGGGCCAGAAGGACACACGTCCCGCGCCTGGTCCCGGTGGTGCGTCCGACGTGCGCCGGGCGGAGCAGCCGGACGTTCAGCCGGGCGCGCCGGCGGACGCGGCGGCCGAGAAGGCCGGTCAGGAGAAGGCCGCGTTCGAGCAGGCGGCGCAGCAGATCAAGGACGCCGTCCGCGGCGATCCGGCCCTGGCGGAACTCGCAAAGCAGCTTGCGATCGACATGACGCCCGACGGCCTGCGCATCCAGATCATCGACGAGGTGAAGCTGCCGATGTTCCCCACCGGCTCATCCACGCCGAACGAGCGGGCCAGGTTGCTGATGCAGAAGGTCGTCCCGGTGCTGATGAAGCTCCGTCAGCCGATTTCGATCGCCGGGCACACCGATGCCGCGCCTTTTCCGGGCCCCGGTCGTACCAACTGGGAATTGTCATCCGAACGGGCGAACGCGACCCGAAGGCTGCTGGTGGATGATGGATTGCCCGAGGCGCGCATCCGGTCGGTGACCGGGCACGCGGACCGCGACCCGCTGCTGCCGGCGGATCCCTATGCGGCGGCGAACCGGCGGATCGCCATCCTGGTTCTCCGCGAGGCGCCTTCCCCCCAGGCTCGGCCCTGAGGCCGCACGATGCTGACGATCGGCGGCCTGGTCTTCCTGTTCATCTGTGTGTTCGGCAGCTATCTGGCGTCGGGCGGCAGCATGGAGCCATTGATCGAGGCCGTGCCGTTCGAGATGTGGACCATCGGCGGTGCCGCGATCGGCACGTTCCTGATGTCCAACAGCATGCACGACGTGAAACACACGCTGGGCGCGTTCGGCAAAATGATCAAAGGTGCCGCGTTCAAGAAGCCGGACTACATCGAGTTGTTGAGCCTGCTGTATTTCCTGGTCCGCCTGGCCAGTACCAAGGGTGCCATGGCGCTGGAGCCCCATATCGAGAAACCGGCGGAAAGCGCCGCCTTTCAGAAGTTCCCGAAGATCCTCGCCAATCACCACGCCAGCACGATCATTTGTGACTACCTGCGCATGGTCGGGATGAACGCCGACGACCCGAACCAGATCGAGGACGTGATGGGCCGGGAGTTGAAGAAGACGCTGAATGAGGAGCTTCACCCTTCGCACGCGTTGCAGAACATGGCGGATGGGCTGCCGGCGCTGGGGATCGTGGCGGCGGTGCTGGGCGTGATCAAGACGATGTCGCATATCGACCAGCCTCCGGCCGTGCTCGGGGCGATGATCGGCGGTGCGCTGACCGGAACCTTCCTCGGCGTCTTGCTGGCTTACGGCATGGTCGGCCCGTTCGCCACGAGGATGAAAAGCGTGGTGGAGGAGGAAGCGAAATACCTGGAAGTGGTTCGGGCGGTGCTGGTGACGCATCTGCACGGCAACGCGCCGCAGGTCAGTGTGGAATCCGGGCGGAAGATGGTGCCGAACGAACACATGCCCAGCTTCCAGGAGTTGGAAGAGGCGGTGCAAGCCGTCCAGATGTAGCGCGTCGACCACGGGCCTTGCGTTCGCTGTCCCCGATCATAAGATACCCACCATGGTGCGATGCGGTGCGAGCCTGATCGGATTGCTGCTTCCATGCGCCGCTTTCGCGCAAACCTCGCCGTCGCTGCATGCGAGCTACAGCACCTACGCCGCCGGTATTCACGTCGCCGAGGTCGAGACCGGGTTCAGTTTTGGACCGTGGACCTATCAGATGAACCTCGGCTTCCACACCACCGGGATGGTTGGGTTCTTCTTTCGTGGCCACCAGTTCGATCTCGCCCATGGCGCCTGGCAGGGGAAGCAGGCCGTGCCGCGCCGGTTCATCGGGGAGGGGGTCTGGCACGGCAAGGAACGGCTGGCCGAAATCGAGTATCAGCAAGGCAAGCCGGTTGTCCGCCAGCTTGCACCCCCGAACGAGGACGAGAGAGAACCGGTGCCGGAGCCGTTGCAGGCCAACTCGATCGATACGCTCAGTGCCCTCGCCGAATTGATCCATGTCGTGGCCGAGACCGGTCTCTGTGAGACGACGGTACATACCTACGACGGCAGGCGGGCGACGGAGATCGCGGCACACACGGTCGGCGAAGAAGTGCTGGAACCGACCAGCCGGTCCAGTTTCGCCGGCAAAGCGCTTCCTTGCGACTTCGCGGGGCGGATGCTCGCGGGTTTCAAATTCGGCGACGACCGGGAGCGTGACGGCCGTCCCATGCACGGTTCGGCGTGGCTGGCGCCGGTTGTCGCGGGCGGGCCGCCTCTGCCGGTGCGGATGACGTTCGAGACAAGGTGGTTCGGTGATGCGACGATGTATCTGAGTATCTGACGGGTGTCGGTCCTGGCGCCGATCTGAAGGTCGCCAAGGAAGATTGATCAGGGGTGCCGGCCGGAGCGGGTTCAGGCCGACGGTGCATTCTGAAAATGGACTGGCGTTTTGTTGGATCGCAGCGTTCACACGCTTTGTAAGCATCCGGCGTTGGCGTCGTCACTCTCACGGCGCCTGGCCAGGGCGGAGGGGAATGCCCGTGGATTGATCTTCCCGCCGCCAGGTATTCGACAGTCCGCCCAGCGCGATCATGCGCTAGGCGAACGAATGGTCGCCCAAACGAAACGCATCGGCGATGCGCCGGACCTGTCCGGCCGGGTCCACGACAAGCACATCGAAGCGCACCCCGTTGGTCCCCCAGTCCGGGTGCTCACCCAGGATGATTTCGCAGGCGCCGAGCAGCCTGGACTGTTGCCGAACGGTGAGGGCGACGGCTGCTTCGGCCAGCGTTGGCCGGCATTTCACCTCAATGATCGACAGGATCCCCGCCTTTTCCGCCACCGCGTCCACTTCACCGGCTTTGGTGCGCAGGCGACGGGCGTGGATGGTCCAACCGTCGGCCGTCAGCGCGGCACAGGCGGCGTCTTCGGCGGCGAGGCCGCGCGCATAAGCGGCCTGGCCTCTCTGGCGGCGTTGGAGCATGGCGCCAGCATGGGGCGCATTTCCTAAGATTTGGTAAACCACGCCAACCGAACCGGCAGCACATGTGGCCAGGGGTCTATCACTTTACCTGCAACGCCCCATGTATCCGCCGATACCACCGAGGGAATGAAATGGCCGAGCCGGAAAATCTGCTGGGACGGGAAACCTCCCCCTATCTGCTGCAGCATGCCGGTAACCCGGTGCATTGGCGGCCTTGGGGGAAGGCCGCGCTGGATGAGGCGAAGCAGTCCAACAAGCCGCTGCTGGTCTCCATCGGCTATGCCGCCTGCCACTGGTGCCACGTCATGGCCCACGAATCCTTCGAGGACCCGGAAACCGCGGCGCTGATGAACAGCCTGTTCGTCAACATCAAGATCGATCGCGAAGAACGTCCCGACATCGATCATATCTACATGTCGGCGCTGCATGCTCTTGGCGAGCAAGGCGGCTGGCCGCTGACGATGTTCACAACGCCTGATGGCACGCCTTTCTGGGGCGGCACGTATTTCCCGCCGGAGCCGCGCTGGGGCCGTCCTTCGTTCCGCCAGGTTTTGCAAGGCGTGGCCAACGCGTTCCACGGCGGGGCCGAGGCGGTCGTGCAGAACACGCGCGCGCTGACCCAGTACCTGCACGCGCAGGCCGCCGCTTCGGTCGGCGACACGCCGGGGCCGGCACAACTGGATGCGGTCGCCCAGGCCTATCTGCGGATGACCGATCCCGTGCAGGGCGGCCTGCGCGGCGCACCGAAATTCCCCAATCCGCCGATCTATCGGTTCCTGTGGCAGAATGCCTTCCGCACCGGACAGCCGGAGGCCCGGGATGCGCTGCACCTGATGCTGGAGCGCATGTCGCAAGGCGGCATCTACGATCATCTCGGCGGCGGTTTCGCTCGTTATTCAACCGACGAGATCTGGCTGGTGCCGCATTTCGAGAAGATGCTCTACGAC
>JARLIN010000428.1 GCA_031291715.1 Rhodopila sp.
ACGCACCGGCCGCTGTCTCATCGTCGTCATGGCCGGACTTGCTCCGGCCATACGTGCCCGACCAGATCATTGATGAATAACCACTTACCGAGGTGCAACGGATGCCCGATCAGGTCCGGGCATGACGTGGAGGAAACCGGCGGAGAGCCGGTGTCAAAGTGACCTGGTATAACCACTTACCGAGATGCAACGGCTGCCCGGATCAAGTCCGGCCACGACGTGGACCGAACCGGCGGAGAGTCGGTGTCAACGTGACCTGGCATTACTTTAGGGTGCAGCGCCTGGACCACCTGCCGTTACAACACCGGCGAAGCAATCTCCTGAATTGTCCGCACGATCTGAAGATCGCGTCGCTACGCTCGCAATGAAAGGCAGGCAGAGACAGGCGCCCGTGGTCCGCTGCGCGCCGTCTTTGCAGCAGCTAATGTCCTCCCTGCACCTGCAGGAACCGCCGCGCCAGGGCGCCATACAACGGCCGCCGGCAGATCAGGCGTGAGACCGCGAACGACAGGAACGCCGTCGCCATCAGCGGGATCATCAGCCGCTGGTTCGCCGTCATTTCCATCACGATCACCGTGGACGTGATCGGCGCCTGCACCACGCCGGAGAAATACGCCGTCATCCCCAGCAGGATCATCGCACCCGCCGGAGCCCCATGGACCAGAGGTGCCAGGATCGACCCGAGACCGGCTCCGATCGACAGAGATGGCGCGAAAATGCCGCCCGGGATGCCGCTGACATAGGAAACCACCGTCGCCGCCAGCTTCAGCACCGCATAGACCGCCGGCAGCGTCGAGTGGTCCTCGACCATCGCTTTCGCCTGCTCATAGCCGGTGCCATAGGTCTGACCGCCCGAGAGCGTGCCGATCACCGCCAGCAGCAACCCGCAAAATGCCGCGAAGGCGACAGGATAGCGGACAATGAATTTGCCGGCCCGGCCCGGCAGGCCGCGTGAGGCGATGATCAGCGTCTGGCTGAAAACCCCGCCCGCCAGTCCACCTGTCACGCTGCATACGATCACCGCCAACCAGGCCACGCTGTTGGACAGCTCGGCCGAGGTCTGGCCGAAATAGGTGTAGTTGCCGACCAGGCCCAACGTCGTCGCACCCGCCACGACGACGGCGGTGAACACGGTGCCGGAGGTCCGCGCCTCGAACGAGTGACTGAGCTCCTCGATCGCGAAGACGATCCCCGCCAGCGGCGTGTTGAACGCGGCGGCCACACCCGCCGCCCCACCGGCCAGCACCAGCGCCCGGCGCAGTTCCAGTCGCGGCAACCGCAGCAGGTTGCCCAGTGCATGCATGATGGAGGCGCCGACCTGGACCGTGGGGCCCTCGCGGCCGATGGAGGCGCCAGAGGCGAGGCCCAGCAGCGTCAGCAGCACCTTGCCGACGGCGATGCGCGGCGACAGGACGCGATCGACCATGTCCTGGTCGTGCATGTGCAGCGCGGCGATGGTCTGCGGAATGCCGCTGCCTTGCGCGCCCGGGAAGACGTGCCTGGTCAGCAGGAAAGAGATCGTCAGCCCGGCCGGTGCGATGATGTAGGGCAACCAGGCGTGGCCGGCGGCGAAATGCTGAAACAACCCGCTCGCCCAGTTCGCCGCCTGCGCAAAACCCACGGCGACGGCGGCGACCAGCACCGCACCGACCCAGAACACCACGCGCCGCCACCACAGCCGCGGCGACACCAGCGGCAGTCTGCCGATCCGCCGCAGCAGGCGTTCGCTTTGTCCGAAGTCCATGGTGGTCCTTACGACGGCTCGATCAATCAGAAACCCACATTGCCATAGTGTTCCCGACGGTGCGATCCCGCGAACCTCATGCCTGCATTGGTGCTTTCCACGGCCGGACACCCTTTCGCTCTACATCGAAACGGCGCTACGCTTCCGCAAAACAAGAATGACAAAAGGGGGGGAACACGCATGTCCTGGCTCGCACGGCTCGCCTGCCGCTTGTTGCCGCTTGCCCTATTGGCGGCGGGCGCCGCTCACGCCGCCGAACCGTTGACCATCGGCCTCAACCTCGGACAGACCGGCGCACTGGCCCCCAACGGCAAAGCCGCCCTTCTCGCCATGCAGATCTGGGTGGAAGACACCAACGCCAAAGGCGGCCTGCTGGGTCGGCCGGTCACGCTGATCACCTACGACGACCAGTCGAACCCGTCGCTGGTGCCGGGCATCATCTCCAAGCTGCTGGACGTGGACAACGTGGACATGCTGATCGCCGGCAACGGCACCAACATGGTCGCCCCTGCCCTGCCGGTGGCGATGCAGCGGAAACTGACGCTGGTGGGTCTGTTCGGCCTCGATGTGAACAGCGAGTTCCACTACCCGAACTACTTCTCCATTATCCCTGCCGGCGGGGAGCACCCGAAGGAGGCCTTCTCGGCGGGTTTCTTCGCCATGGCGGCCTCCCGCGATCCGAAACCCCGAACGATCGCCCTGGTCGGCGCCGATGCCGAGTTCGCCAAGAACGCGGTGGACGGCGCCCGCGCCCAGGCGAAGCGCGCCGGCTACAAGATCGTCTATGACAACACCTACCCGCCGACGACTACGGATTACGCGCCGATCGTCCGGGCGATCCAGGCAACGAACCCGGATATCGTCTTCGTGGGATCGTATCCGCCCGACACGGTCGGCATGATCCGCGCCGCCAACGAGGTCGGCCTGAGCGTGAAGATGTTCGGCGGCGGCATGGTCGGCCTGCAATCCACATCCATCAAGACCCAGCTTGGCCCGCTGCTGAACGGCGTCGTGAACTACGACTTCTGGCTCCCGGTTGGCGCCTACGCCACGCCCGAGGCCCTGGCTTTCCTGAAGAAATACCAGTCCCGCGTCGGTGAAAGCGGCGTGGATGCGCTCGGTTACTACCTGCCGCCCTTCGCATACGCCGATCTACAGGTCGTCGGCGAGGCGATCGAGGCCACGCACGGCACCGACCAGGCCAAATTGGCCGACTACCTGCGGTCCCACACATTCCACACGCTGGTGGGCGATATCAAGTTTGGTCCGAACGGCGAATGGTCCGAACCGCGCGTGCTGGAGGTCCAGTTCCACGGCATACAAGGCCACGACATCGAGCAGTTCCGCGACCTGAAAACCCAGACGGTGCTGTTTCCGCCGGCGTTGAAGACGGGGGAATTGCGGTATCCGTATTCGGACGCGCGGAATTGATCCGAACCGGAAGGATGCGGCGCTACCTTCCCATCACGGCCCGGCGCTACGCCTCCGTCATAACCCGGCGACAGTCCGCACGAAGACGGCCAATCATGCCCACAACCTGGGCAACGCCCCATCAACGCCCTCCACCGGATCGACCGGGGGCAGCGGCACCTCGCCCACGGCCCGCACAGCCGCGTCATGTTCGGCCGCTTTTCCACGCCGCAAATCCGGGTTCGGCGCATTGTCGGGATACGCCCCGACGATCAGCAGGTCGTTCGACTGGCCCTGGTTGCAGTGCGCGACACCAGCCGGCACGACCACGACATCGCCCGCCCGCACCGTGAGCACCCTCCCGCCCGGGCCGCCGAACAGCACCGAGACCTCGCCC
>JARLIN010000045.1 GCA_031291715.1 Rhodopila sp.
GCCATGACGGCGGGGCCACACCTCAGAACTTCGAAACCCGCGTTTCCTTCGCGGTGATGAACTCCAGCAGCGCCGGCTTGCCGGCCTGGGTCTGCTCGATCCCGCGCTGGATTGCCGCCTTGATATCCCCTGGCTGCGTCACCCGCTCACCATATCCGCCGAACGCCCGCGCCATCGCGGCATAGTCGCCGGAGATATCGGTGGACCGGTATTTCTCCGTCGAGATCGGCATCACCTTCAGCTCGATCGCCATGGAGAAATTGTTCAGCAGGATCGACAGGATGGGGATGCG
Source organism: Rhodopila sp. (assembly GCA_031291715.1). Taxonomy (GTDB): domain Bacteria; phylum Pseudomonadota; class Alphaproteobacteria; order Acetobacterales; family Acetobacteraceae; genus Rhodopila. The sequence continues at coordinate 293 of JARLIN010000045.1, forward strand.
CTCGCGCACCGCCGTTTCAAAGTCCATCCCGGTGAAGCCGATCGCCGCGTCGCCCCAGAGGTTGATGCACAGCTTGTCCGGCTTCGCCAGCTTCGCCCCCATCGCCAGCCCCAGCCCCATGCCCAGCTGAGTCGTCTTGCCCCAGCCGATATAGGACATCGGCTCGGTCGAGACCCAGAACGGCGAGATCTGGTCGCGCGGGCTGCCCGCATCGTGGGTGATGATGGTGTTCTTGCCGTCCACCGTATTCATCAGCTCCCAGATGACCCGGTACGGGCTCAAAGGGGCCTCGTTGGAATGCAGCAGCGGCCGCCACTGCGCCATCCATTCCTCGCGCACCGCGGTGATCTCGGCCACAACCGGCGCCGGATCACGGTTGGACTTAATGCTCTGGCGCAGCTCTCCGATCAGCGCCGCCAGCGTGAGCTTGGCGTCGCCCACCAGGCCGATCGAGCTGACCACATCCTTGTTCAGGTGGTTCGGGTCCAGGGTGGCATGGATGAAGGTCTTCCCCCTGGGGAACTTGATGCCGAAATTGGTCTCGGTGAACGAGCAGCCGATGCCGATGATCAGATCGGCGTTCTGCACGAAATGATGCACCGGCTTCGGCACCGCGTTGCCGCCCGAGCCAAGCGACAGCGGGTGATTCTCCGGGAAGGAGCTTTTGCCGCCCAGGCTGGTGGTGACGGGCGCGCCCAGAAGCTCCGCGAACTCCCGCAGTTCCGCCCAGGCCTCGGCCCATTGGACGCCGGTGCCGGAATAGATCACCGGCCGCTTCGCCTTCAGGATCGCCGCGGCCGCCTTGCGCACGTCCACCGGGTCGGGCCCGTATTTGTGAACGCCGACCGGCGTGTAGTCGATATCGCCGATCTCCTCGTTCCAGATATCGGTCGGGATTTCCACGATCGCCGGTCCGCTGCGGCCGTTGCGGATGTTGCTCATCGCCCGGCGCATGACGTTCGACAGCTCGGCCGGAATGTTCACGGGCTCCGCCGACTTCGACACGCCACGCATTTCCCGCGCGGCGTTATAGTTCGGGTCGATATTGGCGATTCGGCGCGGATAGCCCTGCGGGATCACCAGCATCGGCACTGATTCGGAATACGCCTGGGCCACGCCGCCATAGGCGTTTTCCGTCCCGGGCCCGTGCTGCATGCAGAACGCACCGATCTTGCGGCCCGAGGTTACGCGGGAGATCGCGTCGGCCATGTGCAGGCCGATCCGCTCCTGCCGCACGATGATCGGCCTGATATCGGCGGCCGCGGCGAATTCCAGCAGGTGGTTGACGGGATAGCCGCAGAGGATCTCGATCCCCTCGCGCTTCATGATTTCAGCGACAGCCTGGCCGACCTTCATCCGTCCATCCCCTTTATAAGTGTGGTTCGTTGATCCCGGCGCGCGTCTTGGTCCGCCGCGCCCTGCCGGCGACGGTAGGACCGGTGCGGGCGTCTGGCAACGTTGGTGGCCCCGGCTTTCCGCACCATATGAGCGGCCGGTGTGGTATCACCCAGCGGATCACAGGGCCTCGACACTATCTGTTGCGCTGGCCGTATCAGAGAACCACAATGGGTGGGATTGGCGGACGCTGGCGATTCGGTGCCGCACTGGATTCACGATGAAGGACAGGACGAACCATGGACGGGATAACCCGCGCGACTGACGAACATCCGGTTCGGTTTGACCTGCTTGCCGAAAACCCCGTTTACAAGCCCTTCCGCTACCCCTGGGCGTACGAGGCCTGGCTGACCCAGCAGCGCGTCCATTGGCTGCCGGAAGAAGTTCCGCTCGCTGATGACGTCAAGGATTGGCACCGCAACCTGACGGATGGGGAGCGCAACCTGCTGACCCAGATCTTCCGCTTCTTCACCCAGGCGGACGTCGAGGTGAACAACTGTTACATGAAGCATTACAGCCAGGTGTTCAAACCCACCGAAGTGCTGATGATGCTATCCGCGTTCTCGAACATCGAGACGATCCACATCGCCGCCTACAGTCACCTGCTCGATACCATCGGCATGCCGGAGATCGAATACACCGCCTTCCTCAAATACAAAGAGATGAAGGACAAATACGACTACATGCACGGCTTCTCGGTGGATTCGCGGTTCGAAATCGCGAAAACCCTGGCCGCGTTCGGCGCCTTCACTGAGGGCCTGCAGCTTTTCGCCTCCTTCGCGATCCTGCTGAATTTCCCGCGCTTCGGCAAAATGAAGGGCATGGGCCAGATCATCACCTGGTCGGTGCGCGACGAAAGCCTGCACTGCGCCTCCATCATCAAGCTGTTCCGCACCTTCATCCAAGAGAACCCGGACCTGTGGACCGAGGAACTGCGGCGGGAAATCTATCTGACCTGTGCCACCATCATCTCGCATGAGGATGCGTTCATCGACCTGGCCTTCGAGCAAGGCGCCGTGGAAGGCCTGACGCCGCGCGAGGTCAAGCAGTACATCCGCTTCATCGCCGATCGGCGCCTGATCGAACTCGGCCTGAGCGAACTATTTCATGTGGCCAAGAATCCGCTGCCCTGGCTCGATGAGATGCTGAACGCGGTCGAGCACGCGAACTTCTTCGAAAACCGTGCCACCGAATACAGCAAGGCATCCACAGCGGGGTCCTGGGAGGACGCTTTCGGCGATTCAGCGGTCCCTGGCGCGTCGTCGCCCGCGCTAACAGCGGTGACGTAGCGCGTTCCCTCCCGTCGATCGGTCCGGTCCGCCCCCTGGCAACCGGTCCGCATCGCGGATAATGTGTAACCTCACATGGTTATTGTATCACGGATGGCAGGTATTTTCGCCTCGTCAGCATTTTTGACGAAGCTGACGGCAAACTTAACGATTTTTTCACGCGCCGGCTGTGTCGGTGTGCATGACTTATCTCGTGCTCTGGGTCATGCCGGCACGGGTCAGGAAATGTATTCCGCGCGAGGAGGGTGCGCCTTTGCACCAGTTGGAGGCTTCGATGGTGAGTACCATCATGTTAGGGGCGGCGGTGAGCCACACTGATGAGGATACGAGCCGGGAAACCGGTACGAGCGGTGCGCCTCGCTATAGCAGACGCCTTTCGGACAAGATCCTGATCGCATTCCATCACGCCTGCGATCAGGCGGATTTCGAGGTCGCGGAACAGCTTCTCCATATTCTGGAGATGATGCTGACACGCCGGCCGCTGACCCCCGATGGAACGCGCAGGCGCAACATGGAAAGCCTTGTGGCCGCGCATGAGCGATTGTGGCATCTGCGCCATCCCAACGCCGACGATTTCTGAAGCGCGGCCGCGCGGCACCCGGGACGTTGGGGGGCGCGCCAGAGCGTGGTCGCTTGAGGCGGAAGCGTCGGAAAGCGTGAATCACGCTCTCGAACAACAAGCGTGATCGCTTGAGGCGGAGCGTCGGAAAGCGTGAATCACGCTCTCGAACAACAAGCGTGGTCGCTTGAGGCGGACGCGTCGGAAAGCGTGAATCACGCTCTCGAACAATGACGGTTAGCGCATGATCGCGTGAATCGACGCGGTCGTACGCTAGCCGTCCAAAGTCAGCGCCGCGCCACCGGTCAGGATCGCCTGCGCGGCTTCGGTGAACGAACCGTCCGCCTGGTGCAGGACAAGGCCCGGCATCAGCCTCGCCGGCGAACGCGCGTTTTTCACGCCGCGCAACAGCACCAGCTTCGCCGGCCGCCCGGCCTTCGGCCACAGCGGGAAAATCGATGTGCATGGGCAGCTGAATTCGGTCATCGCCGCCAGGCATGTGGGAATCAGCCCGGCCGGAAGGATCAACGTTACGCTGCCGCGACCGCGTAACAAGCCACTGAGGCGTCCGACCCACGTCCGGATCACCGCGTCGGAGCCCCGCTTCGCGGTTTCCCGCTCGGTTATCGGTGAAACCGAGCCGTCTGGCGGATGATAGGGCGGGTTCGCCATCGCATGGTCGAACAAACCGGGGAATGCGACGGTTTCGATGCGACCCGCCATGATCTCGATGCCAGAGAAGCCGTTGGCACTCGCGTTCGCCGCCGCGAGTCGTGCCTGTGGTTCGTCGATCTCCACCCCGACGCCGCGAACGCCGGGAACGCGCGCGCTCAGGCATAGCAGGGCGGCGCCCGCGCCGGTGCCTGCTTCGAGGACATGTTCGCCCGCCCGCGCCGGGACGGACGCGGCCAGCAATACCGGTTCGATCCCGCTGCGAAAGCCCGCGGCCGGTTGGGTATAGAGCACCCGGCCGCCAAGCAGATGGCCTTGCGTCGTCACCATTCGCCGGCGTCACGCAGGATCCGGCACGCCCGGGGGAAATCGTCCGCGCTGACCATAAGCCGGCGCGGGATCGCACCCGCGCTGCCCTCCAGGACACTGGTGTGGCTGTCGAGCAGAATGGCCTCGATTCCTGCATCCGCCAAAAGGGCGGTCAAAAAGGACAGTCTGACCGGATTGTTGGAGGTGACGACCGCGCGCATGGCTGGATCGTGAGCCGGATGGCAGTTCCGCGCAACCGGGACGATCGCGCATCGCCGGGCGGTCGGTTTCAGGGCGGGCGTTGATTAAGCTGGACTATCCAGTCGAATTGACCATTGATCAACGCAGCGACGGCCGATCCGGGACAGTTCTGGCGGTGTGACTCCGCGTATTGGCGCTTGCATGCCGTCTTGAACCCTCCGATAGCGACCGATATGAAGATTAATCCTTCAAGCAAGTCGGGAGAACCAGTTGGGCGGCGTAGCCAGTCCCCTTGATCTAGGCATGCCGCTCGTGCCCAGTTCGGTAACACACATGAGCGAGGATGCGCTGTCGGCCTTGGTCCACCTTGTCGAGGCGGACCTGGAAGCCTGTAACCGCGTCATCGTCACGCGGATGGACAGCCCTGTCGCGCTGATCCCGCAGCTTGCCGCGCATATCGTCGCGGCGGGCGGGAAACGCCTTCGTCCGTTGCTCACGCTCGCCGCCGCACGCCTTTGCGGCTATCCGGGCCCGGATGGAGGCGCGCGGCACGTCGATCTCGCCGCATGCGTGGAGTTCATCCACACCGCGACCCTGCTGCATGACGACGTGGTGGATGAAAGCCAGCTTCGCCGCGGTCTGGCCTCGGCGAATGCGGTCTTCGGCAACAAGGCGTCGGTCCTCGTCGGCGATTTCCTGTTCGCCCGCTCCTTCCAGTTAATGGTCGATGACGGCTCGCTGAAAGTGCTGGCGATTCTGTCGCAGGCGGCCGCGACCATCGCGGAAGGGGAAGTGCTGCAGCTTGTGACGCAGAACGACCTTTCCACCACCGAAGGCCGCTACCTCGACGTCATCAAGGGCAAGACCGCCGCGCTTTTCGCAGCCGCCTGCCAAATCGGTGCGGTCGTCGCCAACCGGCCCGAAGCTGAAGAAGCAGCGCTCGCCGAATACGGCATGAAGCTCGGCATTGCGTTCCAGCTCGTGGACGACGCACTGGACTACGTCGCCGATCAGGCCACGCTGGGCAAGACGATCGGCGACGACTTCCGCGAAGGCAAGATCACTCTGCCGGTCCTGGTCGCGTTCCGGGCCGGCGACGATGTGGAAAGGGCTTTCTGGCAGCGAACCATCGAGGCGCTGGAACAGAACGACTCCGATCTGGATCGTGCCATGCACCTGATCGCCGACCACGGGGCGATCAGGGTGACACTGGATCGTGCGCGTCGCTTCGTACACGAAGCGAAAGCCGCCCTGATGGTTTTCCCCGACAGCCCGATCCGGCGCGCGCTCGCCGATGTGGCCGACTACACGGTGCAACGTTTGCGCTAGGAGCTTGTCCCGGAAGTTCGTCGCACCTTGCGGTGAGCTTCGGGGGCAGGGGACTGAAAATATAAAGCGAGTGTTTCGAATCTGACGTTCGGCCTCTATGGCGAACGTCAGATTCGGGACATTGGAACGCGATCGTTTGAAGCGTAATCGACGGAAAGCGTGAACCGCACGAGCCTCAACCTCTGAAAAGCGGTGCTATAGCCAAGCTGTCATGGCACTTGCCTGGCGGGTGTGGCAGTGTGCCGCAGACAGAGTCCCGGTCGCGAAATCAGTGGCTAAACGAATCAAGCATCGGGGTAAGCCTGTCTCGCGGGACAGAACCCCACCCCAGCATCGCCCGCCGGCGCGCGGCGTCATCGGCAGATTGCCGGAAACCGCGGTCGTGCAGGTCACCGGCACCGATACGGATGGCGATGCGCTCGCCAGGCCAGTCGCGTGGGAGCGGTCGGATGGGCCGCCGCCGCTCATTCTCATGCATCCCGAACCGCACGGTTCGCCCGCCCTCGCCCCAGGGGAGCGTGTCCTTGCGCGGCTGAAACCGATGGGGCCTGGCCGCTACCAAGCCCGAACGCTGCGCCGCCTGAGCGAAACCCCCGGCCGTATCCTTGGAGTTTTCAAACGCGGGCGGACGGAAAGCCGTATCGTCCCGACCGATCGCCGATCGAAAGCGGAATGGATCGTTCCGGGCGGGCAGGACGGCGGCGCGGAAGCCGATGAGATCGTACTGGCGGAACCGATCGCCCATCATCTTCACCTTGGCCTGAAACCCGCTCGGGTCCTGGAACGGCTGGGAAAAATGGGCGACGCCCGCTCGATCAGCCTCATCGCCATCCATACCCACGACATCCCGCAAACGTTTCCGGAACCGGCTCTGGCGGAAGCGCAGCGTGCGCGCGGCGTCGGCCTGGGCAGCCGCACCGATTTGCGGGACGTGAAGCTTGTCACCATCGACGGCGCCGACGCCCGCGATTTCGACGATGCCGTGTTCGCCGAACCGGACCCGGACCATGCGGGCGGATTTCGCCTGGTCGTGGCCATCGCCGATGTCGCGCATTACGTCCGTCCCAATTCAGCCCTCGACCACGCGGCGGGAATCCGGGGCAACAGCGTCTATTTCCCCGACCGGGTCGTGCCGATGCTGCCGGAGGCCCTGTCGAACGGCTGGTGCAGCCTGCGCCCGAACGAAGATCGTGGCTGCCTGTTCGTCGAGATGCGAATCGACCGCACCGGCCGCAAGATCAGCCATCGCTTCGGCCGTGGTTTGATGCGCAGCGCCGCCCGTCTGACCTATGAGGAAGTCCAGGCCGCGCACGATGCCCACGACGACCTTGGTCTGCCGCTGTTGCATCTCTATGCCGCGTTCCGCGCTCTGCTCGCCGCCCGGCTGGAACGGGGCGCGCTGGACCTCGACCTGGCGGAACGGAAGGTCGTGCTCGATGATCAGGGCCACGTCACCAGCGTCGCCCCACGGCCCCGCCTCGATAGTCACCGCCTGATCGAGGAATTCATGGTGCTGGCCAATGTCGCCGCGGCTGAGGAACTGGATCGGCTGCATCAACCATGCATGTATCGAATCCACGCGCCGCCGTCGGATGAAAAACTCGATTCTCTGCGTGGCTTCCTCGCCACACTTGGAATCTCCTTGCCGCCTGGCAACCAGGTCCACCCGCGCGATTTTGACCGCGTGCTGCGTCGTTTCGCCGGCACGCCGGAAGCGCCGCTGATCAACGAGGTGATGTTACGCAGCCAGTCCCAGGCGGCGTACAGTCCCGACAATATTGGTCATTTTGGCCTCGCATTGCCGCGCTACGCGCATTTCACCAGCCCGATCCGCCGCTATGCCGATCTCCTCGTGCATCGAGCCCTGATCAAGGGTCTGCGGCTCGGGCGGGACGGCATTCCCGATGACCAGGCTGCGGCTTTTCCAGAGATCGGCGATCGCATCACCGAAACGGAACGACGCGCGCAGCAAGCCGAACGCGACGCGATCGACCGGTATCTGGCGGCATTCATGGCGGAAAAGGTCGGCTCGCGTTTCGCCGCACGCATATCAGGTGTGACTCGTTTCGGGCTGTTCGTGACTGTTACAGAGACAGGCGCCAGCGGTATCGTGCCGTTTGCCACACTACCGGATGACTACTGGCATTATGATGAACGGGAGCAGACCCTGACCGGCCGCCGCACGCAAAAGGTCTATCGCCTGGCGCAGGAGGTGGAAGTTCTGTTGTCCGAAGCCAACCCGGTGACCGGCGGCATGGTGTTCCACGTGCTTGAGGATGTCGCGAGCGCGCGGGGTCACACGGCTCGGAACCAGCCGGGGAAACGGTCCCGCCGCCGGTGATTCGGATCAGTGTCCTTCTTGTGCTGTTCGTCATCGGACGAGCGCAGGCGCAGACCCTGGCGGGCGGCGGATTCGATCAGGACCGCCTGATCGCCGTCTATGGCGACGCATTGACCTTCATCGCGCCGCGAATCCTCGACCCGGTTCCCGTGCCGCAGCTGACCGTCTGGGGGTTGCAGGGGCTGACCGCGCTCGATCCCGCCTTGCGCGTGGTGAAAAGGGACAGCCGGCTTCAGCTTTCCCGCCATGACCAGGTCGTGCTGGACGTGTCGGTGCCGAACGACGAGGCACCCGCTTCATGGGCCAAGACCGCCGCGTCGCTCACGGCCGCCAGCTTTCCGGTTTCTGCGCCGGTCCGGCGTGCCGGCACGCAAGGGGTCATCCAGATCTTCTTCGATGAGATGTTCAGCCGTCTCGACCCCTATTCGCGGTACGTGCCGCCGGTCGAGGCGGGCGCGGATCGCGAGAGGCGGGCAGGGCACGCGGGGCTGGGCCTGACCGTTGGTCTGCGGGGCTCATTGATTGAGGTGCGGTCCGTGGTGCGAGACAGCCCGGCCGCCATTGCTGGAATCAGGCCGGGCGATATCCTGGCCGCGATCGACGGTCAGCGAACGCAGGAGCAGGACCCGGTGACGATCGCCGCCCTACTGTCCGGCCCCGAGGGATCGGTTGTCACGCTATCCTGGCGCGGGCGGGATGGGCGCACGCGCGATGCCCAGCTTGTGCGCGCCATGGTGCCGCCGGAGACTGTCTTCGCCCAGCGCTTTGCCGATGTGGTCGTGCTGCGGATCACCAGTTTCAGCAACAGCACCGCGTCGCATCTCGCTTTGTCGGTGCAGGACGCGATGGCGGAGCCGCATCCGGTTGACGGGATCGTCCTGGATCTGCGCGACAACCGCGGGGGGCTGCTGCGGCAGGCGGTGACGGCGGCGGACACCTTCCTCCCGGCCGGGCTGGTGGCGACGACCGTGGGCCGCGATTCGGATGCGATGAACGTCTGGCACTCCACCGAAGGCGAGCTGGCGGAAAATGTACCCCTGATCATCCTGGTCGATGGTCGCACCGCGAGTGCCGCGGAGATTCTCGCCGCGGCGTTGGCCGACCGGGGACGCGCGGTGGTGGTGGGCAGCTCAACCGTGGGGAAGGGGATGGTGCAGACGATCGATCCCATGCCCGACGGCGGGGAACTGTTTGTGACCTGGAGCCAGACGCTGGCGCCGCTCGGCTGGCCGCTGCAAGGGCTGGGGGTACTGCCGCAGGTCTGCACCAGCCTGGGGCCCGATGCCTTGAGCCGGCAGCTCGCGTCGCTTTCGACCGGCTTTCAGCCGATGGCGGAGGCGATCCGGCGGGAGCGTGCGGCTCGGGTGCCGGTGCCCGCGTCCGAGGTGCTGGAGATCCGTGCGCCGTGCCCGGCGGCGGAGGGGCGGGCGGCCGATCTGGACGTCGCGCGAGCGCTGATCGCCAATCCGGCGGCCTATGCGGCGGCCCTGCTGCCGCCGATGGTGGACCGGTAGGGCAACCCGCCCTTATCGGCCGCGCTCACGCCAAATCGATCGCGAACCGCGTCAGATCGGCCAACCGGCAATACCGCAGCGCGCCTTCCTCGGTCGAGCGCAGAACGACCTGAGGCGCAGCTCCAGCCTCGAAGGCCTCCTGCCAGCGCGGCGCGCACAAACACCAGCGGTCCCCCGGCTTTAATCCGGCAAAGCCTAACTCCGGGCGCGGCGTGGACAGATCGTTTCCCTGCGCCTTGCTGAAAGCGAGGAATTCGGTCGTCATCACCGCGCACACGGTATGGCTGCCGAGATCCTCCGGACTTGTTTCACAACAGCCATTCCGGAAAAAGCCGGTCATTGGATCATTGGAGCAGACCCCGATCGGTCCGCCCAGGACATTGCGGGAAGGGCGCCGGCCAGGCCGCCCACCGGATTCGTCGAACGGCATACAAATCCCTCGATGCTTACGACTTTGTTTACCATTTCCCGCGACAATGCGGCCATGACAAAGCGCACACAATCCTCAACCATGGCCATCGCCAACACCTTCGCGTTCTCCGGGATCGAGGCCGTGCCCGTGGAAGTCCAGGTGCAAATCGCGCCCGGCACGCCGGCACTTGTGCTGGTCGGCCTGCCCGACAAGGCGGTGGGCGAAGCACGCGAACGTGTGCGTGCGGCCTTTGCCGCCATGGGACTGTCGCTGCCGCTGAAACGGGTGCTGATCAACCTCAAACCGGCCGATCTGCTGAAGGAGGGCAGTCATTTCGACCTTCCCCTCGCCCTGGGTCTGCTCGCGGCGATGGAGGTGCTGCCGCGTGACGAGATCGCCGGCTATGCCGCGTTGGGCGAATTGTCCCTGGATGGATCGTTGAACCCGGTCGCCGGTGTCCTGCCGGCGGCTATCGGCGCCTCGTCCCGCGACCTCGGCCTGATCTGTCCGGCCAGCCAGGGCGGGGAGGCAGCCTGGGCCGGCCGGATCGAGGTGCTGGCGCCGACCGACCTGCTCAGCCTGATCAACCATTTCCGCGGCACCCAGGTGTTGACCCCACCGAACACCGCCGGCGTGGCGGAGGCCGCTTCCTGCCCGGACATGCGCGACGTGAAAGGCATGGAAACCGCCAAGCGCGCGCTGGAGATCGCCGCGGCCGGCGGCCACAACCTGCTTCTGATCGGCCCGCCTGGCGCGGGAAAATCCATGCTCGCCGCCCGCCTGCCGGGGCTGCTGCCCGACCTGGACCCAAGGTCGGCGCTGGAGGTCAGTATGATCCATAGCGTCGCAGGACTGCTCGATGGCGGCCGGCTGGTGATGCGTCCGCCGTTTCGCGAACCGCATCACTCCGCGTCGCAGGCCGCCCTGAGCGGCGGCGGGCATCGCGCCCGGCCCGGCGAGGTGAGCCTGGCGCATCGGGGCGTGCTGTTCCTGGACGAACTGCCGGAATTTCCGCGTCAGGCGTTGGAATCGCTGCGACAGCCGATGGAATCGGGTCGCACCACGGTGTCCCGAGCCGCCGCCCACATCACCTATCCCGCGCGCTTCCAGCTTGTCGCCGCGATGAACCCATGCCGCTGCGGCTATTTGGGTGAAGGTGGCCGGGAATGCGGACGCGCCCCCCGGTGCGGCGAGGACTATCAGAACCGGGTCAGCGGCCCGGTGCTGGACCGCATCGACCTGGCAGTGGACGTGCAGCCCGCCACCGCGGCGGAGTTGTCGCACGCGCCGCCCGGGGAGCCCAGTGCGGCGATCGCTCAGCGTGTCGCCGGCGCGCGTCAGATTCAAGCGGAGCGCTACGGAGCCGACGGCCCCATCTGCAATGCCGAGGCTGATAGCAAGGCGATCCGGCTGCTTCCGGACGCGCAGAAGCTTTTAGAGCAGGCGATGGAGCGGCTGCGTCTGTCGCCGCGCGGCTATACGCGGACGATGCGGGTCGCGCGCACGATCGCCGATCTCGCCAGTGCCGATACGGTGGCGCGCGTTCATATCGCCGAGGCCCTGGCATTTCGGCATCGGACGCCCGGGCGGTAGCGCCGATCGGGTTTCCAAAAGAGCGGTTTCGCAATGGCTGGAAAGGCGTGGGACTGGAAAGGCGTGGGACTGGAAAGGCGTGGGACTGGAAAGGGCATGGCCGGGCGCGTCCTAAGCAGGGCGCTCCCCTTCACCGACATGGCCCGGACCGCGTCGCGCCATGACGATTACATTACAGAGAAGGTGCTACAGAGAGGGCGCTGCTCCGTTCGACGCATGCCCTGATGCCAACAAAATGGACGCGAGCGGCCATGACGGATAGGGGCGTAATGGCCGTTTCCAGTCACCGTGAAATCGCTCTGGTGGATCGGCTGACAGGCAACGACATCTTCGCCGCTTCGGGATGGATGCGGGTGGGGGAGGCTTCAACATCGCCCGGCATGGGCCATATGCTGTGAATGTCGCGGGGCTGGACAGGGGGAGTTGACGAAGTCCCCCTTTATCCGAACATGTATGAGACATTGGCCCCGAATGGCCGGCCTTAACCCTTGTCGCGGGATACACCATAATGCGTCCGAGCCCGTGCCACTTGATGCTCGTTCATCCTGACCAGGCAGCGGCGGTCACCGATGCGCTGTGGCTGCGACTGCGCAGGGAAGCCGAGGAAGCCTGCGAACGCGAGCCGAAACTGGCGTCGCTGTTCTTCGACTCCATCCTGAATCAGCCCAGCTTCGAGGCGGCGATCTTCCACCGCGTCGCTGTCCGGCTGAAGAACGACGTGATCTCCCTGCCCCTGATCGTGCAGGGCTTCAGCAAGGCCGCCGCGGATGATGGCTGCATCGTGGAAGCGGCGAAGGCGGATATCGCGGCCGTGCTGGATCGCGACCCCGCCTGCACCCGGCTGATCGAGCCCCTCCTGTATTTCAAGGGGTTCCACGCCATCCAGGCACACCGGCTGAACCACTGGCTGTGGCATCATGGCGAGCGTGATTTCGCGCTCTACCTGCAAAGCCGCTCGTCCGAGGTGTTCCAGACCGACATCCATCCGGCAGCGAAATTTGGTCACGGCATCTTTCTGGATCACGCGACCGGCCTCGTGGTGGGTGAAACGGCCGAGGTCGGCAACGACGTCTCCATGCTGCACCACGTCACCCTGGGCGGGAGCGGCAAGGAGTCCGGCGATCGTCACCCGAAGATCCGCAATGGCGTGGTGATCGGCGCCGGCGCCGCGATTCTCGGCAACATCGAGGTGGGCGAGCATGCCCGCGTCGCCGCCGGTTCGGTCGTGCTGAAGCCGGTGCCCGCGCATGCCACAGTGGCCGGTGTGCCGGCCAAGGTCGTGCGCATCGTTGACAACGATGTGCCGTCGCGGTCGATGGACCAGACGCTCAGCGACCTGGCTTATCAAGGCTTCAACTACACGATCTGACTGGAAACCGCCCACCAATGGATTTTGAACCGGCGGGTGCGCCGATCCCGCACAGCTCCCATTGGGGTGCGTTCTCGGTCCTGAGACGCGACGATGGTATCCAGATCGTGCCGCATCCGCGCGATCCCGATCCGCCGTCGTTGCTTGGCAACATTCCGGCCGCGCTGACCCATCGCGCCCGGATCGCCACGCCGATGGTCCGCAAGGGCTGGCTGGACCAAGGACCCGGACCGGACCGCCGGCGCGGGCGGGACGCGTTTGTCGCGCTGTCCTGGCCCGAGGCGCTCGATCTGGCGGCGCGTGAACTGCGGCGGGTTTACGCGGATCACGGCGGCAGGGCGGTGTTCGGCGGATCATATGGCTGGTCCAGCGCCGGGCGGTTTCATCACGCGCAGAGTCAGGTTCACCGGTTCCTCAACGTGCTGGGCGGCTACGTGAAGTCGGTCAACACGTACAGCTCCGCCGCCGCCGCGGTGATCCTGCCGCATGTCATCGGATCGCAGGAATCCGCCGGCCGGGAGAACGTGAGCTGGCACGAACTGGCGACCGAGACCGATGTGGTGCTGGCGTTTGGCGGCCTGCCGCTGAAGAACACCAGCGTCAGTAGCGGCGGCACCAGCCAGCACGTCGCACGAGACCATCTGCTGGCGGCGCACCGGCGCGGCACGAAATTCCACCTGATCAGCCCGCTGCGGGACGACCTCCCGGCGGACATCGCGCCAGCGTGGCACCCGATCCGCCCCGGCACCGATGTCCCCTTGATGCTCGGTATTGCCCACACGCTGATGTCTGAGGGTTTGCACGACCGCGCGTTCCTGGAGCGCTTCTGCGTCGGCTATCCGGAATTCGAGGCCTATCTGTCCGGTCGTTCCGACGGCCAGCCCAAGGACGCCGCCTGGGCCGCCGCGCTTTGTGAGCTGCCAGCCGAGACGATCCAGGACATCGCCCGGCAAGTGGCTGGGCGCCGGACCTTGATCACCTGCGCGCAGTCGCTGCAGCGGGCGGAACATGGCGAGCAGCCGGTGTGGATGGGTGTGGTGCTGGCCGCCATGCTGGGGCAGATCGGCTTGCCCGGCGGCGGATTCGTCTATGCGATGGGCTCTCTCTCCAATGTCGGCAAACTGGCGCTGGCGGTGCCCCTGCCGACCCTGCCGCAGGGCCAGAACAAGGTGCCTGACCTGATCCCGGTCGCGCGTATCGCCGATCTGCTGCTGAACCCGGGCCAGGAGTACGACTTCAACGGACGGCGCCTGACATTCCCGGACATCAGGCTGGTCTATTGGGCGGGCGGCAATCCCTTCCACCATCACCAGGACATCAACCGCCTGCGTGACGCGTTCACGCGGCCCGACACGATCATCGTGCATGACTCCGTCTGGACCGCCAGTGCCCGCCACGCCGACATTGTCTTTCCGGCGACGGTGACCTTGGAGCGTTCCGACATCGGCGCCTCGGCCAACGATCCGCTGATGGTGGCGATGCATCCGGTCGCCGCCCCGTATGGCCAGGCGCGTGACGATTATGCGATCTTCGCCGACATCGCCGCCCGGCTTGGCGTGGGGGAGCGCTTCACCGAGGGGCGGTCTGCGGACGCCTGGCTGCGCCATCTGTACGAAACCACGCGGGTCGCCCTGATGAAGCAAGGACACGACGCCCCGGATTTCGACGCGTTCTGGGCGGCGGGCGAGCTGACTTTGCCGACATTGCCCTGGGATGGCGGTGTCGTGCGGGCGTTCCGCCGTGATCCCGATGGCCGGAAACTGCCGACGCCGACGGGCATGGTGGAGGTCGCCTCGGCCACCATCGCCAGCTTCGGCTATGATGATTGCCCCGGGCATCCCGCCTGGATGCCGCCGGTGGAGGGCATCGGCAGCCCGCTGATGCGGGACTTTCCCCTGCACCTGGTGGCGAATCAGCCGGCGACGCGGCTGCACAGCCAGCTCGATTTCGGCGCCACCAGCGTGGGGTCGAAGATCAAAGGGCGGGAGCCGATCCGCATCCATCCGTCGGATGCCGCCGGCCGAGGAATCGCGGATGGGGACGTCGTGCGGGTGTTCAACCACCGGGGCGCGTGCCTCGCCGGAGCGGTGATCAGTGATGCGGTGCGGCCGGGTGTCGTCCAGCTCGCCACGGGCGCTTGGTATGATCCGCTCGACCCCGCGGCCGATAACCCGCTATGCGTGCATGGCAACCCGAACGTGCTGACGCGCGATGCCCGCACGTCGAGGCTTGCGCAGGCCTGCACCGGGCAACTGACGGTCGTGCAGATCGAGCGTTACGAGGGCTCCCTGCCGCCGGTCCGGGCGTTCGATCCACCTGGGAGCTGATCCGTCGGTTGGCTCTCACCGGGTTGGGGTTTGTCCTGGAGCTGGTTGTGATCTCGCCCACGAGCTCCCTTCGACTTTTCCCCATCCGTCATGGCCCGGCGACAGTCCGGGCCACCTGATCCAGCACCGTGCCGCGGCAGATGGCCAGGACTGTCGCCAGACCCCGGCGGTGAGAGGCGCGAGGTCAACGCGGGCTGGTGTGACACATTGGCGCTGTCCCATCGTCGTCATGGCCGGACTTGATCCACGGCTGTCTGGCACGCTTTTTGAGTCCTGAGCGCAACATTTTGCTGTACAAATCGCACGGCATTGATTCTACTCAGATTCCGACGTTTGGCGACGTCACCGGACCGGAGGAGATCAATGCCATGCGCCAGCACAATA
>JARLIN010000429.1 GCA_031291715.1 Rhodopila sp.
TACAGGAAAAGCATTGATTTAACTTGGAAAATAGGTGTTTAGCCGGGGTCCCAATCGGCGCCGACCGAGACCCCACCCCGAACGAAAGTCGCTACTAGATATCAAAGCCTTACCGCGCTTTGACAGGGGCCCCCTATCGCGTGCCGATTCACAGCGTGCCCATGATTCGGGAAGGCCCGTTAGGGACGACAGACGAAATGTGTCCGGCGCGGCAATTCTATTCGTTGGCGGGATAAAGCCCGTCATATCCGTGGGTGTCGCATGTCCGCCCAGGAAGTTTGCGACAGACCCCCCCCTGCAAGCGGCACCTGCATCGTGAACACTGCACCGCGCACGACGGCATCGCGGACGGTGATGGTGCCACCGTGCGCCTTCACGATACGCGCCACGATCGACAGACCGAGGCCGGCACTGCCGGGACGCCTCCGATCGCCGCGCCAGAACCGTTGGAAGATCACGTCGCGCTGTTCGACGGGTATACCGGCGCCTTCGTCACTGACCGCGACGGATCCGTCGGCCCATACCGTGATCCCCACCGTCGTGCCGGTCGCGGTATGAGTAATCGCATTTTCCACCAGGTTGCGAACTGCGAGAAACAGCGCCTGGCCATTGCCTTCGACCCAGACTGGATCTGACGGTCCGGTTACGGAAATACTCTTGCACTGTGCCACGGCCACCGGTGCCATGAACGAGGCCACGTCGGTGCAGATCGACTGGAGATCGGCGATGTCGGCGGGCCCGATCGCCAGCGTGTCCGATTCGGCGGTGTCGATCAGTTGATTGACGATCCGGGTCATGCTGTCGATGTCCGCGAGTAGGCCACTTGCGGCATCCTGGTCAGCGCCTGCCTCAACCTCGGCGCGCAAGATGGCAAGCGGCGTACGCAATTCATGGGCAGCGTCCGCAACAAATTCCCGTTGCGCCGTAAAGCCGCGTTCCAGACGATCTAACGCCCCATTGACCGCCCGAACCAGCGGCAGCACGTCCCTCGGCATGCGGGCCTCCGGCAAACGGAGATCCGTTCGTGCCGGGCCGATCTGCTGCGCGAGCTTCGAGGCCTCTGCCAGCGGATGCAACGCCTTGCCGAAGATGACGAAATCGATACCCAACAGCACCGCCAGGATAGGGATCACGACCCACGCGACATGCGGCAGGAATTCGGCCACAATGTCGTCAATCAGCACGTCGCGATGCGCCTGGTCCTGCGAGATCTGTACCCAGAGCGACTCGGAGCCAATAGTGATTGGCACGCTGGCATCGAAGAATCGCGACTGACCCACGTTACGCTCGCCATAGATCGGCCGATCTTCGCGTGGCTGCGAGGGGAACAGCGGCTCGTCGCTCCCGCGCGAAGAGAACAGCACCCGGCCAGACTGCGTTAGGATGGCGAAGCCGTAGCGATTGTAACTGACGGAATAAAGTTGACGAAGGTTATTGGGCAGATCGAGCGCCCAAGTCCCGTCGGGCAGCCGGTGAAGATATTGCACGATCTGCTCCGCCTGCTCCCGCAGTGCACGCTCGTGCAGTGCGCGAGCAGTCGCGTCCACCCGCCAGTAGAGAGCGAGCGGCAGGACGACGGCGACCGCCAGCACGGCGATCAGGTGCAATGCGATAAGCCGCCGCTTGATCGAGTTGAACAGAACCATGTCAGGCCACGGGCTTTCCCATCGGGGCGACCAAATATCCAACACCGCGGATCGTGTGGATCTCCACATCCGCGCCAGCGTCCGTCAACTGCTTGCGCAGCCGGTGGATATAGACCTCGACGGCGTTGGAGCCGACATCGGCGGACAGGCCGAACAGGTGGTCCTCGACCAGTTTCTTCGGCACCACACGCCCGCCGCGGCGCAATAGGATTTCCAGCACGGCCGTCTCGCGTGGAGACAGGGATTGTGGTCGCCCACCAATCGTCACTTCGCGCGACACCGTGTCCAGCCGCAGCTTCCCGAGATCCAGTGCATCCCCCAGCAGGCCGCCGGGACGGCGCAGCACCGCTCTTATCCGCGCCAGCAACTCCTCCTGGGCAAAGGGTTTGATCAGATAGTCATCGGCGCCAGCATCGAGACCGCGAATACGGTCCTCCACTCCGCCCCGCGCGGTCAGGATCAGGACGGGCAGCACATCACCACGCCCCCTGATCTTCTTCAGAAGGACCAGACCGTCCCCATCCGGCAGCCCCAGGTCAAGCCCCACCGCCGAATAGGAGATTGAGTGAAGCGCTGCGTCCGCGTCCGCGGCCGTGGTCACGCCGTCGGTCTCAAAGCCGGCCTTTTCCAGTGCCTTGCTGGTCAGAACCAGCAGTCGCTCATTATCCTCGACGAGTAGTAGTCGCATGGGTCTGGGCGCGCCCTGTCCTTGCCACAGCGGTCACGGCTTCGCTGTATGCCTGTCAGGTAAACGTAAGGGACTGCCGCTACAAGCTCGCGCCACGCGCCACCTTGGGTGCGAGCCCATTCGCGCACGTGCTGCACCCTCAACCCGATGAAAGCTTCCTGATGGATCTGCCTGAGCCGTTCGGCCCCAAGGAAGCTGGACAAGAGACGGTGCCGGGCCGGCAGGGGCCGCCGGCCGTGGCAGCTCGGCGACTGTCGCGCCGGCACCAGATTGGTGCGGTGGTTGTTGTGGCGGGGCTGCTAGCGCTGACCGTGTTGCTCGGCCAGTCAATGTTCGGGCCACCGGCCGAAACGCCAGTGGAACAGACCGGGCAGGCGACCGCGAACGATAACTTCAAGCCAACGCCGCAACAGTGGGCCACCTTTACGACAGCGCCGGTGCAACGGATGACCTTCCGAGCGGCACAGGACACTGACGGAAAGATCGCTGTGGATGACGATATGGTGACACCGGTGTTCTCGCCGTTCACCGGCCGCGTCACCCGACTGTTCGCCAGGACCGGGGACCACGTGAAGCGGGGCGATCCGCTACTGGCAGTGCAGGCGACGGAATTGGCGCAAGGAGAGAACGACCTGATCAGTGCCGCCGCCACGCTGAATACCGCACACGCCCAGCTCAATCTGGCGCAAACCAATGAGAAGCGGCAGCACGCCCTGTATGTGGCACAAGGCGGCGCCTTGAAGGACTGGCAACAGAGCCAGGTCGATCTGGCGAATGCCGAAGGTGGGCTGCGTAGCGCTGAGATCGCGTTGGGCGCGGTACGAAACAGGTTGCGCATCCTCGGCAAGAGCGACCCTGAGATCGACACGATGGAGACCGCGCCGAATATTCAGCAGTTCAGCGCGGAGGTGCGGATCGCCGCGCCGATTGATGGCACGATAGCGCAACGTCAGGTCGGGTTGGGCCAAAACATTGTTAGCCAGTCGAACGGCGGTACGACCCCAGTGTTCTCGATTGGCGATTTCTCAAGGGTGTGGCTGCTGGCAAATGCGCGGGAAACAGACGCGCCGCTGATTCATGTGGGTGATCCTGTAGAAGTGCGCGTACTGGCGTACCCTGGCCGCGTGTTCAAGGCGCGCATCTCCTATGTCGCATCCTCGATCGATCCCAATACACATCGGTTGCCGGTGCGCGCCGAGGTCGAGAATGCCGACGGCGCGTTGAAGCCGGAGATGTTCGCCAGCTTCACCATCGTCACAGGCGACGGAATGGCCTTACCTTCCGTGCCTGAAACCGCCGTGGTGTATGAAGGCAGCGGCGCGCATGTTTGGGTGGCGCAGCCCCAGGAAAAAACCATCGCATTGCGGCAAATACGCACCGGGCGCATCGGCGACGGCATGGTGCAGGTGATGCAAGGCCTGCAGCCCGGCGAGATAGTGGTGACACGCGGATCGCTGTTCATCGACCGCGCAACGAGCGGTGGTTGAGGATGAATACCCTCGTCGCCGTTGCACTGCGCCAGCGCGTTTTGATGGTCGTTGCGTTGGCGTTCCTGCTCGTTGCTGGCGTTATCAGCTTCATCAAGCTCAACATCGAGGCGTACCCTGATCCGGTGCCGCCGCTCGTTGACATCGTAACGCAAAGCAGTGGCCAGTCGGCCGAGGAGATTGAGCGCTACATCACGATCCCGATCGAGATTCAGATGGCCGCCATGCCGCACGTGTCGGCGATACGGACCATATCGTTGTTCGGTCTATCGGACGTGAAGGTGCAGTTCACCTATGACTTCACCTACGATCAGGCGGAACAATGGGTCATCAACCGGCTCTCCCAGCTCTCGCCCCTGCCGGGCGGGGTCACGCCGCAAATCTCGCCTGAGAGCCCAATCGGCGAGATCTACCGTTATCGAGTCGTTGGCCCGCCTGGCTATTCCGTCCTGGACCTCAAGACGATCCAGGACTGGATGCTGGAACGTCGATTCAAGGCAGTGCCTGGCGTAATCGATGTCACCGGCTGGGGTGGCAAGACCAAGACTTATGACGTGACCGTCGATCTGCATAAGCTCACCGGCTACGGCCTTTCGCTGCAGCAGGTCCTGCAGGTGCTCAACAACAGCAATATCAACGTCGGCGGGCAAACTGTGAATTTCGGGGAGCAGTCGGCGGTCGTCCGCGGTATCGGCCTGATTCACTCACTGGACGATATCCGCGACACCATGCTGACCGCAAACAACGGCTCACCCGTGCTGCTGCGAGATGTTGGGACGGTCACGGTCGGCCACCAGCCGCGGCTCGGCATCGCCGGTCAGGACAATGACGATGATATCGTGCAGGGCATCGTGCTGATGCGGCGCGGCGACGAGAGCCTGCCTACGATCAGGCGGGTCGAGGCCGAGATAGAAAAGATTAACGACTCGAACATTCTGCCGCCCGGCGTTCACATCGAGAAGATCTACGACCGCAGCGAGCTGATCAATGTCACCACGCGGACCGTGGTGCACAACATGATCTATGGAGTTGTGCTGATTTTCATCGTGCAGTTCATCTTTCTGGGCGACCTGCGGAGCGCTGTTATCGTCGCCACAACCATCCCCTTCGCGTTATGCTTCGCGATCTGCATCATGATGCTGCGCGGTGAGTCGGCCAATCTGTTGTCGGTAGGCGCGATCGATTTCGGGCTGATCGTCGATGCCACGATGATCATGGTGGAGAATTTCTTCCGGCGCCTGTCGCAACCGCCGGACCAGCGGTTCAGGTACTCGCCGTTGATCCAGAGCGTTCGCATGGCGGATAACCTGCACGGCAAGTTTGCAACGATCGCCAACGCCGCCACCGAAGTGAACCGGAGCATCTTTTTCTCTGCGGGAATTATCATTGCCGGTCTCGTGCCACTTTTCACCCTTTCGGGCGTCGAGGGTCACATCTTCTCGCCGATGGCCAAGACCTACGCTTACGCGATCGCCGGCGGCCTCCTCGCCACCTTCACGATCACACCTGCCTTGAGTGCCGTGCTGCTGCCGGAGCAGGTGAACGAGGTCGAAACCATTGTCGTGCGCATACTCCGTCGCCTGTACTCGCCCGTCGTCGAATTTGCGCTCGCCAATCGTATCCTGACACTCGGCTGTGCCGGACTGCTGATCGCACTGGCATTGCTTGGCGGACGTAGTCTCGGCCTCGAATTCCTGCCGCATCTCGAGGAGGGCAATCTTTGGATTCGTGCGACGATGCCGCCCTCGATCTCCCTGGAGACTGGTAATGACTACGTCAACCGTATGCGGCGCATCATCAGAA
>JARLIN010000046.1 GCA_031291715.1 Rhodopila sp.
CGCGCCGATGGGCACCTTCGTCAATGTGCCGAAATACCCGGCGGCATCGGACAAGCGTGTGACGGCGCCGAACGCCGATACGCTCTACTCGACGGCATGGATCGACGTGGGCGGTGAGCCCTACATCCTGCATGTGCCGGACGAGCACGGCCGTTTCTATCTGATGCCCATGCTGTCCGGGTGGACCGACGTGTTCGCCGATCCCGGCACGCGGACCACCGGCACCGCGGCCGCCGATTTCGCCATCACCGGTCCGGGTTGGCATGGCACGCTGCCCGCCGGCATCAAGGTGGAATATAAATCGCCGACCAACATCGTCTGGGTGCTTGGCCGCACCTATTCGACCGGAGCGCCGGACGACTACAAGGCCGTCAACGCCATTCAGGCGCAATACAAGCTGACGCCGCTCAGCGCCTGGGGCCATCCCTACACGCCACCGCCGGGCGTGGTCCATCCTGCGTGGAACACCAAGCTGCCGGTGCGAGAGCAAGTCGACTTGATGGATGGCGCATCCTATTTCCGGCTTCTCGCCGAACTGATGAAGACCAACCCGCCGGCGGCGGCGGATGCCCCGATGGTCGCCACCCTGGCGAAAATCGGGCTTGTCCCCGGGCAGGATTTCGACCCCGCGAAACTCGGTCCGGCGCAAACCGCCGCGATTCGGGCGGCGCCCCGGCCGGCGCAGGAATCGATCCTGGGACTGCTGAAAGAGGTGAATCTGACCAATGGGTGGAACGTCCTGGTCAATGGCATGGGCGTCTATGGCACCAACTATCGTCTGCGCGCGCTGGTGACCGCCATCGGCCTCGGCGCCAATCGGCCGCAGGATGCGATCTACCCGGTTGGCGCGGTCGACTCCGGCGGCAAGCCATTCGATGGCGCCAATCGCTACGTCATGCACTTCGCGCCAGGACAGCTTCCGCCGGTGGACGGCTTCTGGTCGCTGACGATGTATGACGACAAGTATTTCTTCGTGCCGAACAAGCTGGACCGCTACACGGTCAGCGCGCGCAACGCGCTCAAGAAGAATGCCGACGGTTCGGTCGATCTCTATCTGCAGGCAAGTTCGCCCGGCGCGACGAAGGAGTCGAACTGGCTGCCGACGACCAAGAGCGGCAAGTTCATCCCCATGCTTCGGCTCTATTGGCCGAAGGAGACGCCGCCCTCGATCCTGGACGGGACCTGGAAGCCACCGCCGATCGAGAAGGTGAGCGCGCGGTAGGTAAACAATTCAGGGTCGCACGGGAGAATTAGCCAGGCTCGACCGCCGCGCGTCAGTTCGGCCACGGCCGCAATTCGTCCATCGCCGCCCGCGCCCGACTGGCTGCCTCTTCCTCCAGAAGTCGTTTCCGTTTGTGAAGGTTATGTCACTACGTTCCTCGGTGCAAAATTCAAGAATTTTGCACCGGATGGACGGTCGGGCGACTGGTCACTTGACAGGCAACCATTAGGTTGCATATAAGCAAGGCATGGACGACGACAGTGTGTTCCGGGCGCTGGCGGATGCGAGCAGAAGGCAATTGCTTGACCGGCTTTACGCCCACAACGGTCAGACCTCGGGTGATCTGTGTCAGAACATGGAAATGAGCCGCCAGGCAGTCGCGAAGCATCTGGCGATTTTGGAGGAGGCAAATCTCGTCGCCGTTCAGTGGAGGGGCCGCGAGAAACTTCACTTCATCAATCCCGTCCCGATCAATGCCGTAGCCGAGCGCTGGATCAGCAAGTTCGAGGCACCTCGGCTGGACGCCCTCTCGACTCTCAAACGCACGCTTGAAGGAGAAGGAAATGGCCAACAGTGAGAGCAGATTCGTTTACGTGACCTACATTCAAACGACTCCGGAAAAATTGTGGGAAGCTCTCACAACTTCGGAGTTCATGAAGCAGTATTGGTTTGGCATGCACTGCGAGAGCCAGTGGACGGCGGGATCGTCCTGGAAGCTGGTGTCCAGCGGCGGTCAGATTTTGGACGCCGGAGCGATCGTTGAGGCCGATCCGCCACGGCGCCTGGCGATCCGTTGGCAGCACCAGAACAAGCCCGAGCTCAAGGCCGAAGGCGAGTCGCTATGCGTGATGGAACTGGAACCTGTTGGAAAGGCGGTCAAACTCTCCATCACCCACACCATCGGGCACGAACCCTCAAAGCTCATCGAGGCGGTGTCGGGCGGCTGGCCGAAGATCTTGTCCAACCTCAAGTCCCTGCTGGAGACCGGAGCTACCGCTCTGCAAGACCCCACCCCAGTTGAGAGCGCCCATTCCGCAAGGGCGTGACGGTTGTTCGCGCTCTTCGAACACGCCGATCTATTCGGGCAAATGCCCTTCCGGCGCGAGTGACACCCAAACGCGGGGCCTGGCGCCGGCAGCGCGGTTCTGCCGGCAGCGCGGACGAACGCGGCTGTATTTGGAAAGGATGAGGCTGTGCACGACATCATGCACCTGATCAAGATTCATGCGCCCACGGAGCATGTTTACGAAGCGATCACGACGGCCGATGGAATTCGTCAATGGTGGACGCGCGACGCGGCAATCGAGCCGATGATCGGTGCTGCCGGAGAGTTTGGGTTCTATGGGAAGCGTTTCGTAGCAAGAGTGACCGTCGAAGAGCTTAGCCCGGCTACTCGCGTGCGATGGAAGGTCTCCAACTCGGCCTGGCCGGGCAATGACATCGAGTTCAACTTGAAGACCGATGGGAATGAAACGACACTTCTTTTTGCCCATCGTGGTTTCCCGCATGCAGACGAGGGATTTGCGAGCGCGACAACGCGTTGGGGATTTTATCTTCTCAGTCTCAAACGCTACCTGCAAACCGGTAAAGGAACGCCGAATCCGGACGATAGCGAGGGCCTCGGTTAGGAGATCGCAGGGGCCACGCTTTGTGTGACATTATCGTTGCTGGCGTTCGTGCGAAAATCGGGCGCGAACGTCCGCCTTCCAGGTTCTGGCGGACACCTGAGATCGGCAGCCGTCCGTCAGTTCAGCCGCGACCGCAATTCGTCCATCGCCGCTCGCGCCCTTGTGGCGGCTTCGCCTTGCGGCACCAGTTTCAGGAACCGCTCGAAGCAGCGCAAGGCAGCGCCCACCCGGTCCAGCCGCTGGTTGATCAGCGCCGTCTCGCGCCAGAGGGCGGAATAGTCGGGGGCGATCAGCAGCATGTCCTCCGCGCAGACCAGCGCGCCCGGTAGATCGTTGTTCTTCATGCGGCGGATCTTGATGTTATTCTGCAGCCGCAGCAGCACGTCCCGCGCGCCCATCGCCTGCAACAGGCCTGGCCGCAATTCCGCCTTCGGACCTTCCACGCGCTTGATCAGCACCCTCAGGTCCTTCGGGTCGAGCGGCGTGCCGCCGTCGAACACGTCCAGCATCACCTTGTTGTCGCGGCCCGGCAAGGCGATCAGGAAATGGCCGGGGAAATCCACACCATGCGCGGACCAGCCGGCCGCCCGCGCTGCATGCAGCCAGAGAATGCCCAGGGACACCGGCAAGCCGAGCTTGCGCTCGGTCACCCGGATCAGGTTCGCGTTCGCCGGATCGTCGTAGCTCTCGGTATCGCCGGCATAGCCGTGCCGCCCGGCGATCAGGCCCGCCAGGGCACCGGCGCGGGCGGATAGATCGTCGTCCGGCACAGTCAGCGCCATTTCCGCGGCGTCGCGCGCCAGAACCGACAAATGCTCCCGCGCCGCCTGCCAATCCGCCTCCGGCGCATCCACGCGGGCCAGTTGCAACGCCGCATCGGCGATGTCGATCTCCGCGTCGGGCAACTGCCCGATCGCCTCCAAGGCGGTGCGGGGGTCGATCATAGGGAAGCAAGGCCAAGGGGCTCTGCCCCCTGGACCCCCGCCAGGGGACAGTCGTCCCCTGGACCCCTTGGACGGGTTTGTTGATGAGGGGGCGGAACCGACGGAGCGGTAGCCACCACCGAGACTTGCCCCCTCATCAACAAACCCCATTCGATGGGATGCAAGGGACGAGTCCCTTGCTGGGGGTCCAGGGGGCAAAGCCCCCTGGCCTTGCTTCCCATGCTCACTCCGCAGCCGCTTCGGGGAGATAGAGGGCCTTGCCCTTCTCGGCGAATTCGGCACTTTTGGCTTCCATGCCGGCCATGCGCTCCGCTTCCACGCGCAAATCCTGGGTGATGCGCATGGAGCAGAATTTGGGTCCGCACATGGAGCAGAAATGCGCCACCTTGTGGGCTTCCTTGGGCAGGGTTTCGTCGTGGAAGCTGCGGGCGGTGTCCGGATCCAGGCCGAGGTTGAACTGGTCTTCCCAGCGGAACTCGAACCGCGCGCGCGATACCGCGTCGTCACGCAGCCTGGCGGCCGGGTGGCCCTTGGCGAGGTCGGCGGCGTGGGCGGCGAGTTTGTAGGTGATCACGCCGACTTTCACGTCATCACGGTTGGGCAGGCCGAGATGCTCCTTCGGGGTGACGTAGCAAAGCATGGCCGTGCCGAACCAGCCGATCATGGCTGCGCCGATCGCCGAAGTGATGTGGTCGTAGCCCGGCGCGATGTCCGTGGTTAGCGGCCCGAGGGTGTAGAACGGCGCCTCGCCGCACACTTCCAGCTGCTTGGTCATGTTGACCTTGATCTTGTGCATCGGCACGTGGCCGGGGCCCTCGATCATCACCTGGCAGCCCTTGGCCCAGGCGATCTTGGTCAGTTCACCCAGGGTCTCCAACTCGCCGAACTGCGCGGCGTCGTTGGCGTCGGCGTTGGAGCCGGGGCGCAGGCCGTCGCCGAGCGAGAACGACACGTCATACTTGCGCATGATGTCGCAGATCTCTTCGAAATGCTCGTAGAGGAAGCTCTCCTTGTGGTGCGACAGGCACCAGCGCGCCATGATCGAACCGCCGCGCGAGACGATGCCGGTGACGCGCTTGGCGGTCAGCGGCACGTGGTGGAGACGCACGCCGGCGTGGATGGTGAAGTAGTCAACGCCCTGCTCGGCCTGCTCGATCAGCGTGTCGCGGAAGATTTCCCAGGTGAGTTTGTCGGGCTCGCCGTTCACCTTCTCGAGCGCCTGGTAGATCGGCACGGTGCCGATCGGCACCGGCGAATTGCGTACGATCCATTCGCGGATCGTGTGGATGTTGCGCCCG
>JARLIN010000430.1 GCA_031291715.1 Rhodopila sp.
GGCGATCCGGGAAGAATTCGGCAAATCCCAGCCCCTGAAAGGCGCCCGCATCGCCGGCTGCCTGCATATGACCATCCAGACGGCGGTGCTGATCGAGACGCTGACCGCCCTGGGCGCAACCGTCCGCTGGTCGTCCTGCAACATCTTCTCCACCCAGGACCATGCCGCCGCCGGCGTCGCCGCCGCAGGCATCCCGGTTTTCGCCTGGAAGGGCCTGAACGAGGAGGAGTTCTGGTGGTGCATCGAGCAGACGGTGCGCGGCCCGGACGGCTGGACGCCGAACATGATCCTGGATGACGGCGGCGACCTGACCGTGCAGATGCATCAGAAATATCCCGAGATGCTGGCCGACGTGCGTGGCATCTCCGAGGAAACCACGACCGGTGTGCACCGTCTGTGGGACATGGCGAAGGCCGGCACGCTGCTGACCCCGGCGATCAACGTCAACGACAGCGTCACCAAGTCGAAGTTCGACAACCTGTATGGCTGCCGTGAATCGCTGGTGGACGGCATCCGCCGCGGCACCGATGTGATGATGGCCGGCAAGGTCGCCGTGGTGAACGGTTTTGGCGATGTCGGCAAAGGCTCCGCCGCGTCGCTGCGCAATGCCGGCTGCCGGGTGATGGTGACCGAAATCGACCCGATCTGCGCATTGCAGGCGGCGATGGAAGGTTACCAGGTTGTTACGATGGACGACGCCGCGCCGCTGGGCGACATATTCGTCACGGCTACAGGTAACGTCGATGTCATCACGCTCGATCACATGCGCGCGATGAAACATCGGGCGATCGTCTGCAATATTGGCCACTTCGATTCGGAAATTCAGATCGAGTCGCTGCGCAACTACAAGTGGGAAAATGTTAAGCCGCAGGTCGATGAGGTCGTCTTCCCCGACGGCAAGCGCCTGATCGTGCTGTCCGAAGGGCGCCTGGTGAATCTCGGCAATGCCACCGGGCACCCGAGCTTCGTGATGAGTGCCAGCTTCAGCAATCAGGTTTTGGCGCAGATCGAGCTGTTCAACGCACCCGCCGGCAAATACGAGCGCACCGTGTATACGTTGCCCAAGCACCTCGATGAGAAGGTCGCGGCGCTGCACCTGGCGAAGGTCGGCGCGAAGCTCACGAAGCTGTCAACCAGGCAGGCCGAGTATCTCGGGATCGCCGAAAAAGGGCCGTTCAAGCACGATCTATATCGTTACTGATACCTACGCGAAATTTAATTCACCTGCTTGTCATGCTGAAGCGCTGGTGAATCGCGGTACGTATTCCTAACTGAATGCCGCGCTGCTCTGACGATGTGCTCTCCTGGGATTTCCCAGGAAAGCGTCAGCGTCGAGCAGCGCGAGACAAGATTAGGAATATGCTGATGCTGTCTGCGTTATCGACACCGAAACCGCCCTTTACTCAGGCTGTGCGCAACGCGCTCCAAGGCGTGAACAATTCCATTGTCGAAGCAGATCTGCTTTTCCTTGAAGCATGGGAGATGCATCCTTCGCCACAGCTAGGAGCGACGCTGCGCGCCGGCCAGATCAGGCGCGCGAACCCCGGTCTCGTGGCTGCGATCGATGCGGAGTTGAAGGCAAGGTCATCTTTCCCGACGGTTGCCCGCGTGCAGCCGAATAACCCTGATCGCTAGAGCATGATCGCGCGGGGCGGAACGTACGAAGCATGCGACAAAACAAAAAAGTCAGATCATTTTCGGGCCATACAGTCAGCCTGAAAATGATCTAAAGCCGCCGAACGGTCAGCGTCGCAGCACACGCGACGATCGTGCAAGAAAAGCACGCAACCGTCAGAAAAACGCCGCGGAAGGCACCGGCTATCTCGCGCTGCACCTCCGCGTGCCGCACCGGCGCCAGACTGTCCAGCACGCCGGGGCCATGCCGTACGGTCTCGAAGAAAAGATTGGCGGTATCGGGGTTCGTCGCCGCGAGCAGCCCAAACAGGACCGCGCCCGCCACGGCGGCGCCGAATGCCGAACCCAATGACCGGGACAGCTGTACGGACGCGGCGGCGGTGCCAAGCTGGCGCGGACTGACAACCGCCTGTACCGTTATCTGTGCGGTGATCATCGACGATCCCTGCGTCAACCCGCCCAATGCAAGCAGCCATGATAGCTGCCCTTGGCTGAGCGAGGGTGCCCAGATCGCCAGCCCCACCAATGTCACAGCGGTAATCGCCAGGCCGACCGCCGGGAAGATCGCCGTCCGGCCAGTGCGCGAGATAAGCCAGCCCGTCAGTACCGACCCCGAGCTGACCGCGCCGGTCAGCGGGATCAGCAGCAGCCCGGACTGCGCCGGGGATGCTCCGGTAACAACCTGCAGATAGATCGGCAGGAATGTCATCATCGCCGTCAGAGATGCGCCAGAGCACGCTCCCATCACATCGGATCGCCAGAAACTCGGAATCCGCAACAATGGCAGCGCCAGCAGGGGAGAGGACGCCCGCTTCTGCTGCCAGAGAAGCGCCGCGAGTCCGGCCCCCGTCAGCAGGAGCAACGCCCCAAACCCGGGTAGCGCCGCTCGGTTCAGCCTCTGAAGCTGTGACACGGTCAGCAAGAGCGGCACGACGAAACCGGTCAGCAGCACCATGCCGAAGAGGTCAAAGCCGCCCGAACGGCTACCGCGAACGCCAGGCGGTAAGCGCGCAACCAGTAGGAGAGCGACCGCGCCGATCGGCAAATAGGCCAGGAATACGGAATGCCAGCCCCAGGCCTGGGTCAGGAAGCCGCCCATCACCGGCCCGATCGTGGACCCCGCGACGATATTGGCTGAAAGATAGCCTTGGTAGCTGCCCCTCTGCCGGGGCGGCACATTCTCTCCGACCAGCGCCTGGGCCAGGGTCATCAATCCGCCGCCGCCCAGCCCCTGCAGCACCCGGGCACCCAGTAGCAGGCCGAAGCTGGGTGCGAACGCACACAGCCCGGATGCGGTCATGAAGATGCACAGCGCGATCACCATCATCCGCCGCCGGCCGAAGGTGTCGCCGAGCCGGCCATACGCCGGAGCGGCGACCGTGCTGGCGATCAGGTTGGCGACCACGATCCACGAAAGGTGCTCGACCTCCCCGAACGTGGCGGCGATCGCGGGGAGAGCGGTCGCGACCACCGTCCCGTCGGCCGAGGCGAGGAAAACCGGTAAAATGATCGGCGGTACGACCTGGCGGAATAGGTTCGCCGGCTGCGGTACCTGGGGTACTTCCTGCAACGGGGCTGGCGTAGTCACGCAGATACCGCGGCAAGCGGGGCGCGCCAAAACGGGGGCATTGGACGTTTCCGGTGTTGCTTTGTCAGAAGTAGTGCCACGCGCGAATCGCGCGCGCCATGCCCGGCTCGGCCAATGGTCCTCATGACCTGCGCCCTGGGCGGCATTTCGCCGGTTGTGCTGCCTCTACCGATGTGGTGGCATCGCGAAGCATCAATGACGGCAAAGGGGGCGGCTGCATGGCCACGCATCGTATCGAAGCAACACC
>JARLIN010000431.1 GCA_031291715.1 Rhodopila sp.
CAACCCGTGCGTACCCAGCAGATAGCGCGGCAGCAGACAGGTTCCCTGTGCCGCCAGCAAGCCGGTCGCCCGCAGCAGCCCCGCGGCGCCATAGGCGGCACCGAACGGACGAAGGGCCTCGGGCGCCGGTGCGCCCAGCGCGGAGGCCGCGGCCACGGCAAGGCCGCCCGCACCGGCCAGCAGCCACGCCCGCCAGCCGGCGAGCGTCTCGAAGTCGCCATAGGCCTCGGTCTCGCGCGCTTCGATGACCGGCAGCAGCAGCGCCGGGTTCAGCAGGCCGCCGGCGATCGCCTCGGACAGGGGCGACGCGACTTCGTGGCGCCGCGCCTCACCCTCCACCACCTCCCGCCACCACTGCAGGCGGATCAGCGCGAGCGGCGGCTCGCTCGCCACCTCCCGCGCCCGGGCCAGTTCATGGTTGAACGCATACAGGGTCAGCAGCGCGTCCCGCCGCTCCGGCGGGGCGAACAGCGCGGTCAGGAACCGGTCAGGGTCGTGGCGGCGAACCAGGGCAGCAATTGCTTCGTTCATCCCCCGGGTGGTGACGCGGTTCGCGCGCCGAAGCAAGACTGCCGAGGGCTGACGCATCGGCCAGGCCGGTGGGTTGACGACCCGCCGGGCTGGCCATAGCTAACGGTGCGTTGCCGGCCGCATCCGCGCCGTTCCACCTCAACGCATCTGGAGGATATCATGGCTTTCGAACTGCCGACCCTCGCCTATTCCAAGACCGCCCTGGGGGCGAAAGGCATGTGCGAGGAAACCCTCGACCTGCACTACGGCAAGCACCACCAGGCCTATGTCACCGCGCTGAACGGCTTCGTGGAAAAGGACGCGTCTCTCCAGGGCAAGTCGCTGGAAGAGATCGTCAAGATGACCACCGGGGACGCCGCCAAGGCCCCGGTGTTCAACAATGCCGGCCAGCATTGGAACCACATCGTCTTCTGGCAGTGCATGAGCCCGACCGGCGGCAAGATCCCCGGCAAGCTGGAAGCGAAGATCACCGCCGACCTCGGCGGCGTCGCCGCGTTCAAGGACGCGTTCAAGGCCGCCGGCGTCAGCCAGTTCGGCTCCGGCTGGGCGTGGCTGGTGCTGGGCACCGACGGCAAGCTGAAGGTGACCAAGACCCCGAACGGCTCCAACCCGCTCGCCACCGGCGAGGGTAAGGTGCTGCTGGGCTGCGATGTGTGGGAGCACAGCTACTATCTGGACTTCCGCAACCGCCGTCCGGACTACCTGCAGAACTGGCTGGATAACCTGGCGAACTACGAATACGCCGAAGCCCAACTCTAAGGCCGGCCGCGATCCTGGGCGGGGCATCAGCCGCGTCCAGGATCATGCGGATCGCCCTAAATCTTCGTGTATTTCGCGGTGAATTTGGCAAGCTCGGAACCGGGCTGACGACCGCGACTTTCGCCCGCACCACAGCGGAAATCGCATTTGAAATGTCGCGGCCGGCTGTTGGCTGGCATGGCGGATCGTGCCCGATAGTCCCGCATCGGTTTGGCGGCGGCGGTGCCGGGGTGAAATCGTATGGACGTTCGACGGCGGCGGCTGGTTTCCGGGGGACGATGCGTCAATCCGTGCTGTGGAAAGGTTTGAATTTTAACACAAAGGAAGAAAAGCGAGCCACGAAGCACACAAAGAAGGTTCGTGGATTTGATGCTTGCGGCTCCTGATCATCGGAAAGGCGTGCGTTTGCGACAGTCGCCGCCAACATGCGAGGCCGACGGGATCAGGGACTGGGTCAGGATTTTGGACAAGGCCGCTTCTTCGCGCCCCGATCATCCAACCGGTCCGCGCGGAGGCGCCGGCCAGGACGACTTCCAAGAAGCGGCGCATCCTCTTTGTGTGCTTCGTGACTTCATTTTCCTTTGTGTTAAAATTCGGACCTTTCAAACGCACGATCCGGCGCATCATCCCCGGGGCCGCGGTCCACGAAACTGTCAAAGCCACCCGCGGATTTAAACTCGCACGGGGGAATAGACTTGCCCCCTGCGCCCGAATTCGTTTATGCTGACCTTGTAACAACTTGTCGTTAGAACAGGTGTTCGTGGGAGGATACACACATGGCGAGCATAGCCGTATCCAGTGGGCTTTCAGACAGTGAGCACAGTGCGCAACTACGCAAGGCGGTGATCGCCGCGACGGTCGGCACCACCATCGAGTGGTACGACTTCTTCATCTACGGCACCGCCGCCGGACTGGTCTTTCCAAAACTCTTCTTTCCCAACGAAGCACCGCTGGTCGGCACGCTGGCGGCCTTCAGCACCTACTTCATCGGCTTCGTCGGCCGGCCAATCGGCGCCGCCATTTTCGGGCACTACGGCGACCGCATCGGACGCAAGGCGACGCTGATCTCCACGCTGCTGCTGATGGGCATCGCGACCTTCCTCGTCGCCTTCGTGCCCGGCTATGAGTCCATCGGCATCTGGGGCGCCATCATCCCGACGGTGCTGCGCGCGCTGCAAGGTATCGGTGTCGGCGGCGAATGGGGCGGCTCCGTGCTGATCGCGATGGAATGGTCGCGCGGCCATGGCAGCCGCGGGCTGGTCGCCTCATGGCCGCAATTCGGCGTTCCCTGCGGCCTGTTCCTGTCGAACCTGGCGATCCTCGCGTTCAGCGCCTGGTCGGGCGCCGATTTCATCAACTGGGGCTGGCGCGTGCCGTTCATCCTCAGCATCGTCCTCATCGGCGTCGGCCTGTGGATCCGCCTCGGTATCCTGGAGACGCCGGTTTTCAAGCAACTCGTGGACACCAATAAAATCGAAAGGGCGCCGATCCTGGAGGTGATCAAGAAGCAGCCGCGCGAAATCATCCTGTCCGCCCTGCTGCGTATGTCCGAGCAAGCACCGTTCTACATCTTCACCGCCTTCGTCTTCGCGTACGGCACCGGCACGTTGAAGATGTCGAGGGAACTGATCCTGGCCGCGGTGCTGGTCGCCTCATGCCTGTCGTTCATCACCATTCCGCTCTGCGGGCATATCTCCGACCGGATCGGCCGGCGGAAGATGTACCTGATCGGCGCGGCAACGACCGGGCTGTTCGGCTTCCTCTATTTCGGCATGCTGGATACCGTGGCCCCGGCCGCGGTGTTCATCGCGATCGTGCTCTCGCTGATCCCGCACGACATGCAGTACGGCCCCCAGGCCGCGCTGATCGCCGAGGCGTTCACGCCGCGCCTGCGCTACAGCGGCGCGTCGCTGGGCTACCAGCTTGCGTCCGTCATCGCCGGCGGCCCGGCACCGCTCATCGCGACCGCGCTGTTCGCGGCGTTTCACACCGGCTACGCCGTCGCGGTCTACATCGCCGCCTGCGCGGTGATCAGCCTGATCGCGACTGCTTTGATGCCAGACTATACCGGCAAGGATATCTCGGCGGAGTATGACGCAGGCATATAGGTGGCACGATCGCGGAGACGTGCGGGCGCCTGTCAGGCGCCCGTCAGGCCCGGGGATGCGAGGTCGAGGCCGAGATTGTATGGGTGGACCGCGACGATCTGAACGGACACATGCCATGCTCAGCCTGAACGACCTGCGCGCCCAGCGCGACAACCTGGAACAGGCCATCGAGGCCCGAGAGCGGCAGCTTGGGGCCGATCATACGGACCTCGCCAACGATCTGCGGGACCTCGGCCGCCTGTCGCATGAACTGGGCGACGTGATGGACGCGCAGGCGCAGCTCCAGCGAGCACTTGCGCTCCACACCGAAGCGCTTGGCGCCGAACATCCGGAGAGTGCGACCGATATCAACCACCTGGGCCTGATCCTGCACGATATCGGCGACCTGGAAGGCGCCCACGCCGCTTTCGAGCGCGCATTGGCGATCGACGAAGCAGCGCTTGGCCAGGACCACCCGAGCGTGGCGCGCGACGCCAACAACCTGGCCGGCGTGCTGAAGGATATGGGCGACGGATTTTCCGCGCGAGAGGCTCTGGACTGGGCGCTGTCGATCTACATGAAGACCCTTGGGCCAGATCACCCGACGACCCAGACGGTGGCGCGCAATCGGGCCGGACTTGGGTAAGATGTGAATCCTCTCCATCGGGATGGCGTCATACCGCGGGCCCCGGCGAAATCGGCAATGCGCTGAGTGCACGGGTTACCCGTTGCCGCGTGCTAATCCACGTTTCGTCCGATTGGTCGATGGCAGGAACGTCATTCATTCCGCGATCTCCTGACATTTTGCCCGGATGCCCTTGATTATTTTCCTACAGACCCATTATTGCCCGAACCGATTTCAGCCAGCGCGGCCCCCCTATGTCCCTCCAAGACGTTCTCTCACGACAATTTCTCGCCTTCCACACCGCGATCATCGACGACTGCGACCGAGCCGCCCGTCCTGACCGGACAGATGCCATGACGCTGCGCCTGCGCAACAACGCGTTGGCACTGGCCAGGATGCAGCTGTCAATGCTGGCCCTGGCCAGGGCCGAACCTGCCCAGCCTGTCATTGACGCGCCTCCCCCGGCCGGCACTGGTCCCCAGGTCATGCCGGGGCAAGACGAGGCGGCAACAGCCTGCCCGAATGCGCCTGAACCGGACCCGGAACCGGCCGAACCTCTCCCCCTGCCTGATCACCTCCCGAGCGGCGACGCGCTGTCCCGGTTCGTCTCCCGCCGCCTGGAACCGGACGAGTCCCCGCACGAGGTCTGGCAGCAATTGCACGAAACCGAGCACCGAAAACGCCCGCGCAACCCAGCGTTACCCAGGGCAGGCTTCCGATCGCCGCCCGACTGATGTAAACGCCGCCCCCACTGTAAGCCGGAGCCTGCATGACCGCCCCGTTCCCCGCGTCCTCCCTTGGGCCGGACGTGACGACGCCGCTGATCCTGGCGCTGCCCAAGGGGCGCATCCTGTCGGAATGCGGCCCCCTGCTCGCGCGCGCCGGCATCGTCCCCGCGCCCGACTACGCCGACGAGGACAGCCGCCGGCTGCGCTTTCCGACGGAAAACCCGATGCTGGACGTGGTGCGCGTGCGCCCGTTCGACGTCGCCACCTTCGTCGCCTTCGGCGCCGCCCATATCGGCATTTGCGGCGCCGACGTGCTGATGGAGTTCGACTACCCCGAAGTTTACGCGCCACTCGACCTCGGGATCGGCAAGTGCCGCGTCTCCGTCGCCGAACCGCGGGAGACCGCGGGAAGCGATGATCCGTCGCGCTGGTCGGAGGTCCGGGTCGCCTCGAAATACCCGAATATCGCTCGCCGTCACTATGCCAGCCGCGGCATCCATGCCGAGGTTGTGCACCTGAACGGCGCGATGGAACTCGCCCCCGGCCTGGGGCTGTGCCGGGTGATCGTCGATCTGGTGCAGACCGGGTCCACCCTGAAGGCCAACGGCCTTGTGGAGACCGAGGTCATCGCCGGTGTCACCAGCCGCCTGATCGTCAACCGCTCCGCGCTGAAAACCCAGCCCGAGGCCGTCGGCGCCTGGATCGCGCGGTTCCGCGCGGCACTGGACCAGGCATGATCCGCCTCTCCGTCAAAGATGCGGACTTCGAGACGCGGTTCACCGCGCTGCTGTCCCAGGCGCGCGAGACGACCGAAACCGTGGACCGCGCCGTCGCCGACATCATCGCCGCCGTCCGTGCCCGCGGCGACGACGCGGTGATCGACTATACGGCGCGCTTCGACCGCCAGACCCTGACGGCCGATCGGCTGCGCATCTCCGCTGCCGAGATCGAGGCTGCCGTGGTGTCGATCCCCGCCGAGCTGGCCGCCGCGTTGGACCTGGCCGCCACCCGCATCGAGGCCTTCCACCGTGCGCAGTTGCCGCAGGATCTGCGGATGACCGACACCGCCGGGGTGACGATGGGCATGCGCTGGACGGCGCTGGACGCGGTCGGGCTGTATGTGCCCGGCGGCAAGGCGGCCTACCCGTCATCCGTGCTGATGAACGCCATCCCGGCCCGCGCCGCCGGGGTTGGTCGCATCGCCATGTGCGTTCCCACACCCGACGGCGTGCTGAACCCACTGGTTCTCGCCGCCGCCCGCCGAGCCGGCGTGACGGAAATCTACCGTATCGGCGGCGCTCAGGCCGTGGCGGCGCTGGCCTACGGGACCGCTACCATCGCCGCGGTGGATCGCATCGTCGGCCCCGGCAACGCCTATGTCGCCGAGGCCAAGCGCCAGGTGTTCGGGCGCGTCGGCATCGACTCCATCGCCGGCCCGTCGGAGGTGGTCATCCTCGCCGACGCCGACAACGACCCGCGCCGCATCGCCGTCGATCTGCTGGCCCAGGCCGAACACGACGAGGCCGCGCAATCCATCCTGATCACCGACAGCCCCGCTTTCGCCGATGCGGTCGCCGCCGCGGTACTGGCCGAACTGCCGACCCTGCCCCGTGCCGCCATTGCCGGCGCGAGCTGGGAGGCACATGGCGCGGTCATCCTGGTGGACGACTGGGCGCAAGCTGTCGCCTTGGTCGATCGGCTGGCACCCGAACACCTGGAACTCATGCTGCGCGACCCTGAGGCGATGTTTGGCCGGGTGCGCCATGCCGGCGCGGTGTTCCTGGGCGCGTTCTGCCCGGAAGCGGTCGGCGATTACGTCGCCGGCCCCAACCACGTGCTGCCGACGGGACGCACCGCGCGGTTCGCCTCCGGTCTGTCGGTGTTCGATTTCCTGAAACGCACGACCTTCGTGTCCGCGACCCAGGCGGCGCTGGACCAGGTCGGGCCGGCAGCGGTGGCACTGGCGGAAGCTGAGGGTTTGCAGGCGCACGCACGGAGCATCGCCTTAAGACTGGGGAACCCTTCCCCGGCGTGATAATCGGGCGAGGCTTGGTTATACTGGGCCGCGTTGACACCGACTTTCTGTCGATTCCCTCCACGTCATGCGCGGACTTGATCCGCGCACCCGTTGCACCTCGGTAAGTGGCTATTCATCAATGAATTGGTCCGGCACGGATGGCCGGATCAGGTCCGGCCATGACGATCTTGGCGGCCATGACGGCCATGACGACCATGACGGCCGGTGCGTCAGTCTTTGCGCAAGCTGGTATTGTACCAACCGGCATTACCCCCGACCCTCTATTCTCGTCATGGTCCGGCAACAGTCCGGGCCATCCGCCGCGGCACGGTGCAGGTTCAGATGGCCCGGACTGTCGCCGGGCCATGACGAAGGGGGGCTTCCCGTGGGTTAGTCTTTATGGCGCTCGGTATTACATCAAATCCTTCGCCAGCACGGCGCCTGCCTGTCAGCAAGCGCCGTGCCGTGTGAAACGACACATCCGGGGCCGCAACGGCCGCGGGCGCAGCCCTACTTCACCACCTGCGCCAACCGCTCGCGCAACTTCCGGGCCTCGTCGGCCGTGACCGGCGCGGCCGCATTTCCCCAGCTATTGCGGATATAGGTCACGACCGCGGCGACCTGATCGTCGGTCAGCCGCCAGCCAAACGCCGGCATCGAGGGACCGGTCGGCGCCGCATCCGTGGCGGCGGCGCGCCCGCCCTGTAGCACGACACGCACCAGGCTCTCGGGGTCGGACTGCTGCATCAGGGGATTTCCCGCCAGGCTCGGGAAAAGCCGCGCCACGCCCTCGCCATCGGCGCGGTGGCACGCCTGGCAGCCATCCATGTAAATCGCCGCCCCGACCTGCATCTGCGGATTCTCCGCCGGCAGCGGCTGTGGAGTCGACGCCGCCTCGTGGCTGCCCAGCGGATGCTTCAGATAGACAGCGATCGCCCGCAAATCCGCCTCGGGCATTAGCGTGGTGGAATTCTCCACGACCTCCGCCATCGGACCCGAGGCCGCGCCATGCGCATTGCGGCCGGTTTGCAGGTATTCGACGATCTCATCGTCAGACCAGCTACCGATGCCCGTGCGATTATCCGCGGTCAGGCTAGGCGCGTACCAGCCCTGCAGGTCACCGCCAGCCAGCGGCCGGGAGTTGCGCTCCCCACCCAGCATGTTCCTGGGGGTATGGCAGGTGCCGCAATGGCCCAGCCCTTCCGCCAGATAGGCACCACGATTCCATTCCGCCGACTGACCCGGTTGCGGCTTGAACTCGGTTGGCTTGAAGAAGAGCGTGTTCCAGCCAAGCATAAGCATGCGGATATTGAATGGGAACGGCAACGAGTCCCGATTCACCTCGCTCCTGACCGGATCGAGCGACTGGAGGAACGCAAAGATCGCGTCGGAATCCTCACGCGTGACCTTGGTATAATCTGTGTACGGAAAGGCCGGATAGAGATGCGTCCCATCGGGCCGAACGCCCTCGTGCATCGCGCGGTAGAAATCATCGGCCGACCAGTTGCCGATACCGGTTTCCTGGTCCGGCGTGATGTTGGCGGCGTTGATCTTGCCGAAGGGCGTGTCGATTGACCGGCCGCCCGCGAAACCGTGCGAACTGAAGCCGGCATTCCCGGATGCGCTGCCGGCCTGCGTGTGGCAGGCAACACAATCCCCCACCGTGGCCAGATAGCGGCCACGCTCTACCTGATCGGGATGGTCCGGCGCCGCGAAAGCAGGCGCGGCGGACAGGACGGCGGCAGCGACCGCCGTGGCGAAAAGCGCGCGCATTATGCTTGCACCAGCGGCCGGCCGGCGTTCTTCAGGTACTGGTTCGTGATCCCGTCCGCCGCCAGATAGGCGAGCGCACCGACCGTGCCCGTCGGATTGTAGCCGGCGTTCTGCGGAAAGGCGGAGGCGCCGAGCACAAAGAGGTTGGGCACATCCCACATCTGCGAGTACCTGTTGATCGCGCTGGTGCGGGGATTGTCGCCGATGATCGCGCCGCCGGTGTTGTGCGTCGTCTGATAGGGCACGACGTTCCAGCCGGCCTTCTTCGGCGCGGCATTGATCTGCTTCGCGCCCATGGCGCGCATGATCGGCACCATCTTCTCGGTGAGATAGGCCGACATTTTGACCTCGTTCTCATGGTAATCGAACGTCATGCGCAACAACGGCCGGCCGAGCCGGTCCTTGTAGGTCGGGTCGAGATCCAGATACGCGTCGCGATAGGACATGACGCTGCCCTGGCTGCCGAGACCGGTCGCCCTCAGGTAATTGTCGACCGTCGCCTTCTTCCACGCGGCGCCCCAGCGCGGCGTGCCGGGCGGCACGGGACGCGCGGTGATCGGACGGGCATTGTACGTGGTGCAGGCGATGTTGGCGCCGCCGACAAAACCCAGGCCGCTATGATCGAAGACGTCGGCCTGATAATCGTCGCAGGTCATGCCCAGCGCGCCGGCCCCGGCAAACGAGTTAAAGAGCTGGTCGTCGAAGAAGCCGGTCACCGAGGAGTTGCACTGATAGGCGTAGTTCTTGCCGATCACCCCTTCCCCGGTGCTGGGATCATAGGGGCGGCCGATCTTGGA
Organism: Rhodopila sp.; assembly: GCA_031291715.1. Taxonomy (GTDB): domain Bacteria; phylum Pseudomonadota; class Alphaproteobacteria; order Acetobacterales; family Acetobacteraceae; genus Rhodopila. The sequence continues at coordinate 9,318 of JARLIN010000431.1, forward strand.
ATGCAGCAACAGCCGCACATTCCAGAGCTGCCAGGCGCAAAGCAGCACCATATCCGCCGGCTGCTCCCATTCCTGTCCAAGCGCATCGACATAGACGACGCCCGTCGCCGTTTTGCCGTCCGGCGAAAGCAGGATGCGCGACACCTCACATTCCGTGCGCGCCTCGAAGCCCGGATGACGCATCAGGACCGGCAGGACCGTGGTCTGCGCGCTGGCCTTGGAGTAGTTTGCGCAGGCGAAACGTTCACAGAAGCCGCAATAGGTGCAGGGGCCCATCGTGACGCCCAAGGGGTTTGTATAGGGCTGCGACATGTTCGCCGAGGGCAACGGAAACGGGTGCATTCCCAGTTCGGTCGCGGCGCGGCTGAAAAGGCTCTGCGCATGCGCCATCTTCATCGGCGGCGTCGGGTAGGGCCGCGAGCGCGCCCCCTCGAACGGATTACCGCCGGCCTGGATCTGCCCCTTCAAGTTCCCCGCCTGCCCCGCGATGCCGCAGAGATACTCAAACTTGTCGTAGTATGGCTCCAGTTCCTCGTAAGTGAGGCCCCAGTCGGCAATAGTCATTCCTTCGGGGATCATGCCCGCGCCATACCGTTCCGTCAGATGCGAGCGGAGACGGAAATCGCTCGGCATGAAGCGCCAGGTGTGGCCGTTCCAGTGTACGCCCGCGCCGCCGACACCATTGCCGGGCAGGAAGCTACCCCAGTTGCGGATCGGCAGCGCCCGCTGGCCCGAATGGTTGCGTGCCGTCACCGTGTCCTGCGACGGCCGCGAAAAGAGTTGGTTGCGGACGCCGTAGCGCAGCTCGTCCGGTGCGGTGCCAATATTGAAGTCCGTCGAAGTGTCGTGCCAGGGGCCGCGCTCGAGCGCCACCACATCCAGTCCGGCCTGACAGAGCTCGTGGGCAAGAATCGCGCCGGTCCAGCCCAGGCCGACGATCACCGCATCCTTGCGGGGCAAACGGCGCATCAGATGCGCCCTCCCGCGCCGTCGGCCATCGGCGGTCCCCATGCCGGCCGCCCCTTCAGCCCCACCGGAGGCAGTGTGTAGCGCTGGTTCGGATGCGCGATGACGTCGCGATAATCGTAGCGGGCACCCGGGAAGCCGATCATCTTCCAGCTCGCCATGCCCTTGTTGCCCCCGTAGATCGGATCGGCGAAGTAGCCTTCCATGACGTTGCCGTAGATCTGCTCGAACAGAACCTTCCCGCTGAAACCGTCCATCTTTGCCTTACCCTTCTCCAGCTCGGTCAGCAGCCGGTCCTGCTCCTCGCCGCTCAAGTCCTGAAATTTGCGGTTGTTGAAGGCGTGCGCGACATAGCTGGCCAGGGCGCGCAGCCCGTCGCGATAGATCTGGCGCGGCGTGAGAGGCAGCTGGTATCCCTGTGTCGGCAGGGGATCCGACGGAAAAGGCCCCTGCATGTACCAGCCGTCGAGCTGGCCGTAGGGGCCGGCCAACTGGCGGTCGATGAAGATGGCGCAGCCCGCGTCGCGTCCGCCTGGCCCTAGTTCGTCCATAGGAATGATGCGGTCCGCGATGGCTTCGATCATCGCCGCCTCTTCGGCGGTGAGGAACAGCCAAGGACCGGGGCTGGCAATACTGTCGGGGGGATAAACCTCACCGGCTTTCCAGGGCATCGCGCCACGGTAGTCGCGGGCCCAGCCAGGCGAGCCCAATGCGATCAATGCACTTGCCGAGAGCAAGGCACGCCGTCTCGTCATACCACCTCGCATCGAGCACCTCCCATGGAAATTAAATCGTCAAAGACACCACATAGTGTCGTTACGAATATCATGACATGCGTCCGAATCATATACGCCACCGCAAAAATGTCACCTATGCAAATTTTGCTCGGCAAAGGTGGCTCAAGCCCTCACATCGAACCGGATCCGAAAGACAAACGTCACCTCTAATCAATTTTTCGACGCACATTCACCAGCCATAACCCGCCGTTACACGGGATCTCGGCCGATTTGCCGAACGTCTCTGACCCGGAGGCGAATCGGAACCGCAAGCGCGTTCGTGTGACAAATTCAACGTTCTGGTCACCCATTTGGTTATTAATTACTATCAGAACAACATTGCACGCCGATTGACGGACGAGTGCGATCCATGGTTCGGAATGAATATTCCGCAGCCGAGAACGGCGCCGAATTTCAAAGGAAAATGCCTATGATTGCCAGACGAAAGCTCTTTGGCGGCGCCCTGTTCGGCACCATGGCCGCCGTCTCCGGCGTGAGGCCATACGAGGCCCGCGCGACGGAAGACGGTGGCATCCAGCCAAGCATGAACTTCTATCCCGCGCCGCGAACAATCATGGGGGTGTCTATACAGAGATGCCAGAGAAATTCCGCCGGAAGGGCGTGATTACCGAGTGGTCCGCGACCAACCGTGGCGGCCCCGCCGATAGCTTCCTCGAAGGCATCACGCTTGATCTGCACGGCAATATGTACGTCGTCGACGTCCCGTTTGGCCGGCTGTTCAAGATCTCACCGTCGAAGGAGTGAACGCAGCTCGCGGAATGGGACGGCGAGCCGAATGGCATGGCGCTGCATCCGAATGGCAAGTTCTACATCGCTGACTACAGGAAGGGGTTACTCACCTTCGATCCCGCGACAGGAAAAAGCCATCCCGAAACCGCTGTCATTGATTGACGCCTCAACGCCAGTATTCGATGCTGACCCCGCGGCCCGGTTACGCCGCCAAGACCAGCCCCGCGCCGTCAGAGCGCGGGCGACACAAACAGGGAGGAGTCATGGGCTCCATCGAACCGATCGAGACCGCGAGCGTCGATGAGCTGCGCGCGTTGCAACTCGCCCGGATGCGGGACGTGGTCCGCCGCGCCTACGATCAGGTCCCGCACTACAGGAAACGCTTCGACGCGGCCGGCGTGCATCCGGACGACCTTCTCCGCCTAGAGGACATCGTCAAATTCCCGCTCACCGCCAAGGATGATCTGCGGCAGAACTATCCGTTCGGCATGTTCGCCGTCCCGATGGAGCAGATCGTCCGCATCCACGCCTCCAGCGGGACCACCGGCAAGCCGACCGTCGTCGGTTACACGAAAAACGATATCGAAACCTGGTCGAGGCTGATGGCCCGCTCGATCCGCGCCGCGGGCGGCCGCGCCTCCGACAAGATCCATGTCGCCTATGGCTACGGTCTGTTCACAGGCGGACTCGGCGCCCATTACGGCGGCGAGTACCTCGGCGCGGCCGTCATTCCGGTCAGCGGCGGCTTCACCGAACGGCAAGTACAGATCATCAACGACTTCCGGCCCGACATCATCATGGTCACGCCCTCCTACATGCTGGCCATCGCCGATGAGTTCGAACGGCAGGGCCTCGATGCCAGCAAGTGTAGCCTGCGCCTCGGCATCTTCGGCGCCGAACCCTGGGGCGAAGGCATGCGGGCCGAACTCGAACAGCGCCTGGGGCTGGAGGCGCTCGACGTCTATGGCCTGTCCGAGGTCATGGGTCCCGGCATCGCGCAGGAATGCGCCGATTCGAAGGACGCCCTGACGATCTGGGAGGACCATTTCTTCCCCGAGATCATCGACCCGGCCACCGGTCACCCCGTCGCCGATGGGGAACCCGGAGAGTTGGTGATCACCACGCTGACCAAGGAGGGCATGCCGGTCATCCGCTACCGCACCCGCGACCTGACGCGCCTGCTTCCGCCGGCGACCCGCGCCATGCGGCGGATTGACCGTATTCGCGGACGCAGCGACGACATGCTGATCATCCGCGGCGTGAATGTCTTTCCCTCAAATATCGAGGCGGTATTGGCGAAGGAAGAAAGACTGGCGCCGCATTACCTGCTGGAACTGCGCCGGCCTGGAAGCCTGGACGAACTCGACGTCGTCGTGGAGACCCGTGCGGCGCTGGGCGGCAAACTGAGCGGCGCTGAACTCGCCGAACTGGAACAGCGGGCCGAACATCTGATCAAAGTATTCGTCGGTATTACAACCAAGGTGCGCGTGGTCGAGCCGGGGACGCTCGAACGCTCGCAGGGCAAGGCGAAGCGCGTCCTCGACCTCCGGCCCAAGGACTGACGCACATGGACCCGACATTCGACAACCGCTCGGCGCGCGAACACTTCCTGCGTGAGCACGTGGAAGCGGTCTATGCCCGGCTCACCAATGACTTCACCCGCTTCGTGCGCGTCGAGGACCTAGTGCATCATGCCGCCGAGGCCTATCCGGGGCTGGTGCCAACCCGCGCACAGCTCGCCGAGGAGGCCAGGCGGAAGCTGAAGGAAAAGAAAGGCCTGGAAATCGACCAGGGAATTCTGGTCGCTCACATCCTGGGGCACCCGCGCTGCGGCACGCATCTCTGCCACGCCATGCTGCTGCCCCGGCCCGAAACGGCGGCCGCACTCGCCACCCTCGACGCCCAAGGCTACGTCGATCTCGGCCCCGTGCGTGTGGAGCGCCATGACCGCGCGGCGCACCTGCTGAGCACCAATCCGCGCTATCTGAACGCCGAGGGCCAGGAGACCATCACGGCGATGGAAATCGGCGTCGATGTGGCGACGCTGGACCCCGGCACGGATATCGCGGTGCTGCGCGGGCAACCCGTCGAACATGCCAAGCACGCCGGCCGACGCATCTTCGGCAGCGGCATCAACCTGACGCATCTTTATCACGGCACTATCCCGTTCCTCTGGTACCTCCAACGCGAACTGGGCTTCGTGCACAAATACCTGCGCGGCGTCGCCACGCCCGAGATAGTGCCGGACGACGTCAACGGCGCCGGCATCGAAAAGCCGTGGATCGCGGCGGTCGAGGGGTGGGCCATCGGCGGCCACTGCCAGATCCTGCTGACGACGGACTACGTCCTGGCCGCCGACGATGCGTTCATGACGCTGCCCGCGCGCAAGGAGGGCATCATCCCCGGCGCCGCCAATCTGCGCCTGCACCGCTTCACCGGCGACCGGCTGGCAAGGCAGCTGATCCAGGCTGAACGGAGGCTGCAATGCGACAGCCCGGAAGGCCGGCTGATCTGCGACGAGATCGTCCCGGCCGCGGACATGGACTCCGCGATCGACCGTACCGTGTCGATGCTGACCAGCGCCGGCGCGGTCGGCGCGATCGGCAACCGCCGCGCCTTCCGGGTCGCCGTGGAGCCGCTGGACCTGTTCCGCCGCTACTGCGCCGTCTATGCGCGGGAGCAGGCCGCGTGCCATTTCAGTCCGGCACTGATCCGGAATCTTGAGCAGAACTGGGGGGCTGGAAGCAGGGCGAAGTAATATTGGGCCATGACGAATTTGCAACGCCTGTGGGTTAATCTCTCCGCCGACTGACATAAGCCGGCCGGCAAGCCAACGGTCCCGCCCCCTTACCGCCGCCGCCAGAGATTGGTGCCGGCCGAACTGAAGAACGAGAACAGCGCGTCCCCTGCGATCACACCGCCGGCGAACACTTCCATCACCGTGCGGCCGTCAGCCCCGCGAGCAGAAAGCCAGAGCTGGCGGCAGACGATGCCGACGAGCACCGCCCAGCCGGCCAGCGGGGCCGCGATCAGCAGCCCGGTGGCGAACAGCACGCCAAGCTGGCGCCGCTGGCCGCCAAGCAGTTGCAGCAGCGCCCCCGGAATAGCCCAGAGCAGCATCGACATCGCCGCCGGGCCGGTTATGCCGGCCTTGATGGTGGCGGCGTAAACGCGATCGACCGGCGGAATCAGGTTCTGCGCGAAATAGCCCTGCCAGCTCAGGCCGACGACCACGATCGCCACCAGGAAGGCGGCCATCGCGGCATAGAGCTGCTGGCGGCGGCCATCCGCCTCGAACGCGGCACCATGACCGGCGCGCAGCATGAAGCCGGCCTTCAGGTCGTAGCCCATATCCGCGAAAGCCGGGCCCGTGGCGGCGGAAAATCCGACCAGCAGGGCCAGGGCGGGGACCGGAAAGCCGATCAGCACGCCGATCAGCAGCGTGATCAGGGCGATCGCGAAGGCCGGGAACCATCCGGAATGCATCGCCGCCAGCCCGACCAGCAATTCATGCACGAAGGCGGCGAACGCGGCGTAGAGCACGAAGGCGATCAACATGCCGATCGAAAGGTCGCTCATGAGCCCGCCGGCCAGCGCGATGCCGATCGCGATGCATAGATAGCCGGCGAAGCCGAAACCGAGCGTGCGGCCAACGCTGCGTGTGCCTACCCCGCTCGCATCGGCCTCGGCTTGGGTGTCGCGCCGGCAGATCACCACGCCCACCTGCAGCAGCGCCATCACCCCGGCACCGATCATGAAGCCATGCGGCACCAGGGCGGCGTTCAGATCACCGCCCGGGAAGATGGATTGGAACGCCGGGCCGGAAAACAGGATCTTGGAATAGCCGCGCAGCAGCAAACCCACGCCGAACATCGCCAGCGCCCAGACATTGCCGATGAACGCAATGCCGAATGCCGACATCGGGATTCCGAACCACGAGCCGACAGCGCCCACACAGACCCCCACCCCAAGTATTGCCGCCTTGCGGCCGCCTTCGTCGCCGGCGCGGATCGCTTCCGCCGCCGCCACGCCGGGTGGCCAGGCGCCTTCGGCGGGGAACACCTTGCTGTCGAACATGCGATACAGCAGGAACGCGTCCAGCAGCATCGCGCAGGCCACGCCCGCGAACATCGGCAGGATCAGATCGGCACGGCCCAGCACGAACGGAATGCCGATCGGCAGCAGCAGGCTGTTCGCCGCGCCAAAGGTCGCGGCCGAGATCGCGCTTTGCGCCAGATTCTGCACATGCACGGATCGGTAACGACGGAACAGGCTCAGCGGGATGCGCGCCAACCCGATCGCCGCGAGCGCGCCGACCAGGGCGGTGTTGGGCGTCACGCCCAGCGTGGTCAGCAATTGCAAGCCGATGATCGCCCCGAACACCGACAAGATCAGTACCAGGATCAGCGTCGCCGGCTCGAACAGGCGCGGGTGCACCTCAATGTCCGGAATCTGGTTCATGACAGCACCAGATCGATCGCGTGCGCCACCAGCCGGCGCGACACCAGCACCGGCCGTCCGGAAGCCTGCTTCACCACCTGCCGCATCGCCTCGGAGTAGCCGATGCAGTGCATCACGATGATGTCGGTGTCCGCGAGGGAGGCAGCGGCTTCGCGCAAGGCAGCCTCGTTACCCGCCAGATACGGCGAGGCACTGGCGGCCTTCGTCTCGACACCGGGAATGCCGTGGAACTCCTCGATCTGCACCGCATTCGGCAGCAGGATGCCGATCCGTTGGGCGCCGTAGGCCAGGCCTTGCACGAAATGATCGACCGTGTGCTGCGGCTCGATGAACGGTGTGCGCAGAGTGAAGCGGGAGAACTCGCCGGTGCACAGCAGCACCAGCAGGTCGAAGCCGCCTTCGTCCAATTCCGCCAGGATCTCGTGCAGCCGGCGGTCGATCGCCGGCTTGCCCAGCAGCACCTCGCGCCCGTCGCGCAGGCGGGAGACCAGGCGCTCCTCGCCCGGACGTGGGGCCAGCGCGGCGATGGCGGCGTCGTCCAGCCCGTCCAGCGCACCGCGCTCGGTGACTTCGAACCGCACGCGGGTTTCCGCCAGGATATCCGGCATCACGTCGCTGCGCGGCGATTGGCCGATGGTGACGAAAGCAACGCGCGGCAGCATGGCTGGCTCCGATTTGGCGATGACGGTCCTACGATATGCTGCCTATCCGGCGGGCAACATACGTGCCGCCACGTATGCCGACTGAACTGTCGGCGGGAAATTGCCGTGAAACGCGGCAGATCAGGCGCCCGGCGTGTGGAGGATCAGGACACGGCGGATCAGTTCGGCGGGGGAGGCCGCCTCCAGCTTGCTCATTGCCCGTGCACGATGGATTTCCACCGTGCGATGGCTGATCCCGAGCCGACGGCCGATCAGCTTGTTGGCCTCGCCATCCAGCACGCCGCACAGCACCTGCCGCTCACGTGGCGTCAGCGGCACGGCCGGGGGTGGGAGGCGATCAATCAGCGCCTCGCCTCGCAGCGGCGCGGACGATGCGCCGATCGGCGCGACGCTGGGTGCGGGGGCCAGTTCGGTCAGGTGCAGCCGCATCGCGCCGGCGATGATCCTGCGCGCCGTGACCACCGGCTTGCCTGTGGCGGCTGCGATGCGGCGGGCATTCGCCTCCGTATAGCCGACCGAGTGCATCAGGATCAGCTCGGCCTCGCCCAGCCGGGCTGCCGCATCTTCCAGCCGCGCTGTGTCCCCGGTGGCGGCGACCGCGCGGGCGTTCTGGATCAGCGTGCCATGGCCGGGCATCTCGGCCTGCTGCGCCAGCGGATAGATCACGCCGATCCGGCAATCCCCCACCACCAGGGCGGCGATCCAGGCATCAACAGCGCGCTGGCCATGCACCAGCGGGGTACGGAGCGAAAACGGCTGGAAGACGCCTGTCGTGATCAGCACAATCAGGTCGAAGCCGGCGCCATCGAGGCGGTTCAGGAGTGCCCCCAGCCGGTCGACAACGAAGCCGGCTTCCACCTCGACATGGCCGCCGTCGCGCAGGCGGGTGTAGAGCCGCCTGTCCCGCGGCCGCCCCGTCCGCAACGCGATCTCCGCCGGCGTCAGCCCGTCGAGCGCGCCGAACTCCTCGTAATCGGCCGCGCCGTCCAGCATACCCATGATGTCCGGCACCACATCCGGGCGCGGCGCCTGGCCAATGGTGACGAAGGCGATGCGGGGCGCCGTGCGGGGTGTGGCGTCGCGCTCGCCGCCACGGGGCATCCGTAAGGGCTCGCCCGTATAGGCGTCCGGCAGGGGCGCCGGTAACGTCCCGATCGAAATCGGGTCGGGACCAGCGGATGCGGCAGATCGAGCGGGACGAGTTGGAGCCATTGGCGACCGGGGCATGGATCCTGGGAACCGGGGGCGGAGGGTCTCCCTACCTCTCTTATCTCAACATGCGCAAACTCTACGCCGAGGGCACGCGGGTCAAACTGATGGACCCGGCCGACCTCGCCGATGACGCGCTGGTCGCGGTGGTTTCCAACATGGGGGCGCCGCTGGTCGGCCAGGAACGCCTGTCCGATCCCGCCTTCGCCGCCAAGCCGGTGCGGATGATGGAGGAATATCTCGGCCGCCCCTTCACCGCCGTGATGTCGGTGGAGATCGGCGGCGGCAACGCCTTCCAGCCGCTTTTGGTGGCGGCGATGACCGGCCTGCCGGTGGTCGATGCCGATGCCATGGGCCGCGCCTATCCGGAAGCGCAGATGACCAGCTTCGCCATCGCCGATCTGCCGATGTTCCCGCTGACGCTCGCCGACATCCGCGACAACGAGGTGATCGTCGCCCGCGCCGCGAGCTGGAAATGGATGGAGCGGATCAGCCGAAAGGTGTGCACCGAGGTCGGCTCGATCGCCGCCACCTGCAAGGCGCCGCGCACCGGCGCCGAGGTGAAGGCGCACGGCATCCTCTACACCACCACGCAGGCGATCGCGCTTGGGCGGGAGGTGCGCCGCGCCCGCCATGCGCATGAGGACCCGGTCGCCGCCACCCTGGCCGCCGCGAAGGGCAAGCTGCTGTTCCGCGGCAAGGTCTCCGACGTGCAGCGCCGCGCCACCGAGGGCTTTCTGCGCGGCAACGCCCGGATCGATGGTATCGACGACGACCGTGGGGCCCGCTTCGAGGTCGCGTTCCAGAACGAATACGCCGTCGGCTGGCGCGACGGCCGGGTGATCGTGACCACGCCCGACCTGATCTGCGTGCTCGACAGCGTCTCCGGCGAGGCGATCGGCACCGAGAGCCTGCGCTACGGCCAGCGCGTCAGCGTGATCGCGCTGCCGGCCCCGGCGATCCTGCGCACGCCGAAAGGGATCGCTCATGTCGGCCCGCGCGCCTTCGGCCATGACACGGACTACGTGACCGTCTTCGGCGACGGCGCAGCGACGGAGCAGTTTTCATGAGGCGCATCGGGATCGATGTCGGCGGCACCAACACGGATGCGGTGCTGATCGACGGCAGCCGTGTCCTGGGCGCGGTCAAGACCAACACCACCGCCGATGTGCTGGGTGGCGTGCGCACCGCGCTGGACAAATTGCTGGCGCAGACCGCGGATGATCCCGGCACCATCGCGGCGGTGGTGATCGGCACCACCCATTTCACCAACGCGGTGATCGAGCGGCGCGCCTTGCAGCGCGTCGGCGCGCTGCGCATCGGCCTGCCCGCCAGCGCCAGCCTGCCGCCGTTCATCGACTGGCCCGAGGATCTGGCCGCCATGGTGCGCGGCGAAGTGCATATGGTGGCCGGTGGGCATGAATATGACGGCCGCCCGATCGTGCCGCTGGACCTTGGCGCCATTCGCGATGCCGCACGCCGCATGGCCGATGCCGGCCTCACATCCGTTGGCGTCACCAGCGTGTTCTCCCCCCTGACCGCCGAATGTGAGCAGGAGGCCGGGCGAATCCTGGCCGAGGAGATGCCGGGGGTCGCTATAACCCTGTCGCATGAGCTGGGCCGGATCGGGCTGCTGGAGCGCGAGAACGTCACCTTGCTGAATGCCTGCCTGCAGGACCTGGCGCAAAAGACGGTGGCCGCGTTCACCGAGGCGTTGCGCAGCAGCGGCCTCACCGCTCCGCTTTACCTGACGCAGAACGACGGCACCATCATGCGCGCCGAGACCGCCAGCCGCTTCCCGGTCTGGTGCTTCGCCTCCGGCCCGACCAACAGCATGCGCGGGGCGGCCTTCCTGTCCGGGCTGGACGACGGTGTTGTCGTCGATGTCGGCGGCACGACCAGCGATATCGGCTACCTGAAGGGCGGCTTCCCGCGTGAGGCCAATGCGGCGGTGGAGATCGGCGGCGTGCGGACGCTGTTCCGGATGCCCGATCTGCTTTCAATCGGGCTGGGCGGCGGCACGGAGATAAGCGCCGACGGCAGCCGCATCGGCCCGCGCAGCGTCGGGTTCCGGTTGCTGCAGAAGGGCCTGCTGTTTGGCGGCGACACGCTGACCGCGACCGACATCGCCTGCGCGGCGGGCCGCACCGATCTTGGCGATCGGTCTCTGGTGGAAGGTTTGTCGCCCGGGCTCGTTGCGCGCACGCTGGCGCGCATGGGCGAGATGATCGCCGAGGGCGTCGATCGCATGAAGACCGAGGCCGGCGATGTGCCGTTGCTGGCGGTCGGCGGCGGCAGCTTCCTGATCCCCGACGAGGTCGAGGGCTGCAGCGAGGTGATCCGCGTGGAACACCATGCGGTGGCCAATGCGGTCGGGGCCGCGATCGCCCAGGCGAGCGGCGAAGTCGATCATATCTTTTCCAATCTGACCCGCGACCAGGCCGTCGCGGCGGCGCAGACCGAGGCGGAAAGCCGCGCGGTCGCCGCCGGCGCACGGCGGGAGAGTCTCAAGCTGGTCGAGTTGGAGGATATCCCCCTGTCCTACCTGCCGGGAGATGCCCGCCGGGTTCGCGTCCGGATGGTGGGTGATATCGGCTGATATCCTCGCCGCTCTCCATGTGCGGGGACAACCGCCCAATGTGCGAGGACGACCCCCCAATGTGCGGGGACGCACCGCCCAATGTGCGGGGACGACCGCCGTTTGTCAGACCAGCGAACGCAAAAACTAACACGCCGGCCGCTGTCCCATCGCCGTCTTGGCCGGACTTGATCCGGCCATCAGTGCCGGATCAAGTCACTGATGAATAGCCACTTACTGAGGTGCAACGGATGCCCGGATCAGGTCCGGGCAAGACGCGGAGGGGACCGGCGAAAAGTCGTTGTCAACGTGACCTGGTATCAGTCACACGGAAAGTGAGCGTGGACGACCTGAGCCTCGCCAGACCATCTTCAGGCTGACTGTGCAGCCGGAAAGTGGTACATTTCTTTATTTAATCACATGATTCACGCGCTCCGGACGTTCCGCCCACGCGATCATGCTCTAGGTTTTCCCGCCAAGCGCCTGCGAGACCCGCGCCGCGCGGCCGTGCAGGTCTTCCCCGATCTTCGTGAGGCCGACGCGCCGCATCTGCTCGCTGACACCGACGACGACCAGCGCGTTGATTGATCCGTTCGGCATCCGGACGGGTGCCGCGACGATGCTCACGCCGCGGATATACTGCCCGTCGTCGATGGCATAACCCGCCAGGCGCGCGGCATGCACCTCCGCGCGCCACGCCGCCAGCGTCGGGGGAACGTCCCATCGCAACTTGCTGAAGCGTGCCTGAATCTCCGCCCAGGGGTGGCTGCCGAACGCGGCGACGCAGCGACCCGTCGCGCTGATGAGCGCCGGGAATCGGCTGCCGATGTCCACGTGCACCCGCAACGGTGAATCGGCACGCGCGAGGGCGACGACGACCATGTGCTCCAGCCCGCTCGCCTCGACAGCGATCGCCGTCGCGCCATAGGTTTCCGCCAACTCATCAAGGTCGGGCTGAACCGCCGCCGGAAACGTGTGCTGGCGTAACGCCGAACGCGCCAAAGCAACGAGCCCCGCGGCGACGCCGTATTTCTTGGTCGCCTGATCCACCGCCACGAGATGCTCCGCGACCAGCACGCGCAAAATGTGCAGGCACGTACTGGGCACGAGGTCGAGCGCCCGGGCGATCGCATGCACGCCCAGCGGTTCGTCGCTCCGCCCCAGCAGGCGAAGGATCGCGATCCCGCGCGAGAGCGCCGGAACCTGCCTGATCCGTGCTGCCTTCTTCGCCGGCTCGGGCTGCGCGGAACGATCCTTGGCCGAAGCCTTCTGTTTCTCGATCGCGTTCATATTGTCCTTATACAACGCCGAACGTTACCAGCGCCAGAGCGCGTTGGCGGCAACGTTGCTTCAAGACAACACTAGCATCTCCTTGACAACAAACCTTGGTGACGCTCAGCTACCATAAAAATCAGATCCTGAAGGGGGGAGCGTGAAAACAATGAACACGTCCGGAGTCATCACACGCCGCATGGCGCTCGGCGCGGCCGCCGCCACGGTGCTCGCACGTCCCAGCCTGATCCGGGCGCAAGCGGCGTCGGCCCCAGTCAGAATCGGACTCCTGAGCGATGTCGCCGGCCCCTATCGGAATGTAAACGGCCCTGGCGCCAAGATCGCCGTCGACCTGGCCGTCGAGGATTTCGGCGGCAGCCTGTTGGGCCGCCCCATCGAGGTCGTCCAGGCCGACATCCAGAACAAGCCGGACATATCCAGCGCGAAGGCCCGCGAATGGATCGATAGCGGGTTCAATGTGCTTGTTGACGGCGGTGCCACCTCGTCCGGCCTCGCGGTCCAGGAGGTCGCGCGCGCCAAGAAAACGATCTACCTCGGAAACGGGCCATCGGCGACCGACCTGACAGGAAAGTTCTGCTCACCCTATGGATTTCACTTCTGGGCCGATACGTACTCGCTCGCCAAGGGAACCGGCGGCACGCTCACCAAAGCCGGTGGAAATACGTGGTTTTTTATCACAGCGGACTACCAGTTCGGCTACTCGTTGCAGGCGAACACGGAACATTTCATCAAGGCCGCCGGCGGACAGATACTCGGGGATGTCAAGGTGCCCCTCGGCACAACTGACTTCTCGAGCGCGCTGCTCCAGGCGCGAGCGTCCGGTGCCAAGGTCGTGGGCTTCGCCAACGCGGGCGCCGACCTGCAGAACTGCATCAAGCAGGCCGCCGAGTTCGGCATCGTCAGGGGCGGGCAGAGTCTCGCGACTCTCGTGATGTTCGTCACCGACGTCGTGGCGCTCGGCCAGGACGTTTGCGAGGGGCTTGTGCTGACGAATTCGTTCTACTGGGATCTCACGCCAAAGACGCGCGCGTGGACGGAACGATTCGTCAAGCGGATGGGCCTGCCCCCGACGATGGCCCAGGCCGCCGACTATTCCGCCGCGCTCCATTGGATGCGGGCCGCGCAGGCGGCCAACTCCATCGAGGCGGATGCCGTGGCGGCGAAGATGCGCGCGATGCCGGTCAGCGACTTCTACCACGACAACGTGCCGGTGCGGTCGAACGGCCAGGTGCTGGACCCGATGTATGTCTGGCGCGTCAAACCGAGCGCCCGGGCGACGCACAAATGGGACTTCTATGAACCAATCGGAACGATAGAAGGCAAGGATGCGTTCATGCCGCTGGACGAAACGGGGTGTGCGTTGACACGCTCCTGAACGCAAGCCCAGCGCAGGCCTTCAGGGGTAAGGGGAACCGCGAGATCGGCGATCCCCTTCCCTTCCTGGCCGGGATATCTCCGCCAGGAAGGTCTGATACCGGAATGTTTCGCGCGCTTCCGTTCTCAACCACGGCGGCTCGGCAGTTCCACGACGCCCGTTCCCAGCACCGAGAGTTCACCGTCCTGGTTATGCGCCGCCTGCTCGATCTCGACCAAGTGACGCCCCTCCTCCTCGAACTTCCGAACCACCTTCCCGTCAATGAAAAGCAGGTCGCCCTCTGGATTATGCCGGCGAATCTTGCAGGAGGCCCGGCGCAGGAACCCGTCGTCGCCCATCCAGTTCGTCAGGTGGTGCGTCAGCCATGAGCAACGTTCCGGGCCATAATCGTAGGCGCCGGGCGCACCAACCATCAGGGCGAACTCCGGCTCCCAATGGACGCGCTCGGGGCAGTCGGGGATGCCGAAGCGGTTCGGTATGCCCAGGCCAGGATGGTTGCTCACCTGCCGCCAGGCCAGCTTGTTGGCGCGGATGTAAAGCCCGCCCCAGCCCTGGGCATAGGCGATGAAACCGGTGACAGTCATCGGCCCCTTTGCCATGGTCGGCAACGCATCGCCGACCGAAACGTCCTCCCAATAGCGAGGTGTGGCACCGCGAATCTCTTCGGATTCGTAATGCTTGTAGAGACGTTGGAGATCCTCCTCCGTATAGACGCGGGGCGGCCGGCTACGGAGCTCGGTATATTTCGTGCCCTCCTCGCGCGCCTGGTCGCGGTCGGTGCGGAAGCACCAGCTATCGGCCTCGGCCACCAGGTCGCCGTCGGGATTGAAGAAGTTGACGTGGTAGATCTGCTGCACGGCACGGCCGGCGAATTTCGTATCGTGCTCGATCAGATCCTTCAGCCATGACTCCGTGGTGATCTCCTGATTGCGGAAGACAGGCTTGTGCCAGGCCCAATCCGCGCCCGCCCACATCGCATGCACGCCGGGGATGCCTCCCACGTAGCCGGACACGATCCGGCTCGTGGCGAACAGGAAGCTGGGCAGCGCCACGATGCCGCCGAAGCGGGTTTTCGCCGCATAGCCTGGCTCGCACCACAGCGGATTGTCGTCGCCGATGCCATGCGCGTAGTGACGGATGTTGTCACGTGTCGCCTCATGGCACCACGGTTCGGCGGTGTTCTCGATCCGCACATTCTTGCGGGCGCGCAGCGCGTCCAGCGCCTTGTCCGTGATTTTCGGGAAGTGCCGGGTGGGTTCCACGTTCATGCTCTCTCCGCTTTCTTGATTGTGATGGCTGCTTCCTGGTCACGCAGAGCCTTGCGATTGATCTTCCCGGCGGGGGTCCGCGGCAGATCGGGAACGAAGGTGACGAGGCGGGGATATTCGTGCTGGCTCAGCCGGTTGCGCACGAACGCCTGGATGTCGGCGACCGTGGCGGCGTCGGTCGCATGACCAGGGACCGGCACCACGAAGGCCTTCACCACCAAGCCCCGCAGTGCATCCTGCACCCCGATGGCCGCGGCCGCCTCAACCGCTGGATGCGCGAGAAGCGCGTCCTCTATCTCGACCGCACTCATGGTCCATCCAGCCGAGATGATCACATCATCGGCGCGGCCGGCGTGGTAGAAATACCCCTCCGCGTCCATCCGGCCGCGATCCTTGGTCGGGAACCAGGCGGCGTGGCGGCGCACCTTGATCTCCCCCAGTTCGTCCGGGAGGCACCGGGAGCCGTCCGGTCGCTGCACCTCGACCTCCACGCCCGGGACCGGCCGGCCAAGCGATCCCTCCTTGATCGGGAAGTCCGGGGCGCCGGGGTAATTGGCCAGGACGACACCGATCTCGGTGGTTCCGTACATGCTGCACAGCGGCGCGCCAAAAGCCGCCTGGATGAACACCAAGGTGTCGTGGTCGATCGGTTCGCCGGTGAAAGAAAGCTTCCGCAGCGTCGTCCGGTATTCCCCGACCCGGCCGGTGTTCTTCATCATCCGGTAGTGCGTGGCGGCGGCCGATAGATTCGTTGAACCGTAATCCCGCAGCGCCTTCAGCAGACGTTCGGCGTCGAACTTGCCGGCATAGGCGCCCGTCTCGATCCCGAGCGCCAACGGCGCCAGGGTCCCGTGCCACAGGCCATGGCCCCAGGCAGGCGAGGACGGACAAAAGAACCGGTCGCCGGGCCGCAGGCCGGTGCCGTACAGGGCTGCGTTCATCACCACCACCACCGCACGGTGCGTGTGCTTGATGGCTTCTGGCATTTCCCGCGTGGTGCCCGAGGTGTACTGGAAGATGGCAAGGTCGCTGGAAGCGGTCTGGGGTTCGTAACGGTCCGGGAACGCCGCCAGCGCGGCCATGAATGCGTCACTCGCCACGACGATGCGCGGGCCGTCCAACCCTGCCAGGGCAGCCGCCTTCTCCGGTGTCGTCAACAACAGGGAAGGTGTGCAGTCCTGGGTGCGTAGCCGGACGCCTTCAACACCGAACAAGGTGAACAAAGGTACCGCCACGGCCCCACGCTTCATCGCCCCGAACAACGCGGCGTAGAAGGGTAGCGAAGGCTCCAGCATGATGGCCACACGATCGCCGGGCTTCATGCCCTCGGCCGCCAGCCAATGCGCGAACCGGGACGACCAGGCCGCCAGTTCCACGAAGCCGATCGTCTCATCCGGCCCCTCGGCGTGCGCGACGCGCAGCGCGATCCTGCCCTGGGTGGCGTAACGATCGACGCATTCATGCCCGATGTTCAGCCGTTCCCGATCGCCGTCGAACAGTTCCCATAAACGCTCGGTCGAAAACAGGCGCTGGGCGTCGGCATACGCCGTGTAGTCCGTCAGCTTTGGCATGCCGCGTACATCTCCCCCCCTCGGGGCCACGACTACAAACCGCCGGCATCATGTTGTCAATATGGTCGTTGTATTGTCTATAGACAACGACCAAGCATTTGCTTCGACCGACCGCGGGTTAATCTGGGCAACAGCTTCTCCCTTGCCGTCGCCCCCGGGGGCGTTTCGGCCATGGCGGCCAGGCAACAGCCTTCGCTGACAAACCTTTCTGAAGTTGTATTAGGTCACGTTGACGGCGACTCTTCGCCGCTTCCCTCCGCGTCCCGACCGGGCTTGATCCGGGCACTCGTTGCACCTCGGTAAGTGGCTATTCATCAATGAATTGATCGGGCACGGATGGCCGGATCAAGTCCGGCCACAACGACGATGGGACAGCGGGCCGGTGTGTCAGTCTTTGCGTCGACTGGTATTACAGCCCCCGGAACCCTGTCGGACGGCCAAAATGCGCCCGCGCCACATAGGTCGCCTGGTTATTCTGCAGTGCCGAGACATGCGAGTTGTACATCGCAACGTCCCCGAAATACCGCGCCAGACGGCTGCCCTTCCTGGTCGGCGCTGACAGCGAATTCTGGAACAGCAGCTCCACCGCCTGCCGCACCAACCCGCCCGCCTGCTGCACCAGCGCCCACAGCCGCAGATTGTCCTCGACGGTGATCGGCGTGCGGTCGCGCTCCCACCGTCGGCAGTACTCCATGTATTTCGCTGCCGCCCCGTGCAGGATGGTCTCCGCCGCCTCGGTCATCGACAGCGCGAGGCCGAACGGGCGCTGATAGTCCGCATGATCCGCCCACAGCAGGCTCGGATCGGCCAGCGAGCGGTTCCGCAGCATCAAGGGCTCGAACTCGTCCAACGCGGCCCAGGCGGCGCCGACCACCACCGCGACCAGCGAGCAATGATACGGTCCCATCATGCGGCCGAGATACATCGGATTGCCGTGCAGCCGCGTGCCGGGCGTGCCGTTCTCCATCCCGTCGGGCCGAGCGCCCAGCCAGTCGAGTTGGATAGCCATGTGCGCCGGGACGAAGGCATCGGTCACCCGCGCGCTCTGGGAGCCGCTGGCGCGCATCCCCAGTGTGCGGTCGCCACCCCAGTCGTCCAGGATTTCGAAGTCGGCGCGCGGCACCACGACCTGGCGCGCGACCGGCGGGCCGTCGGAAGCCTCCAGCATGGCGCCGCAGAGCAGGTGCGTCGCGTAGGGAATGCCGGAGCAATAGTTCCACTGCCCGTTCAGGACATAGCCGCCCTCGACGGGTTTCAGCGTGCCCATCGCCGCCGGGCGGTGCGGCGCGATGAAATGTCCGTCAGGGCCGAAGAGTTCGCGCTGTGCCCGTTCCGGCCAGTGTGACCCGACGACCCACGCGTGGGAGGCGCCCAGGCACAGGCACCATCCGGCGGCAGGATGACCGCGGGCTATCTCTACGATCACCTTGAAATAGGTTTCGAGGCCGAATTCATAGCCGCCGAACAAGCGGGGTTGGGTGATCCGGTAGAAGCCGGCGTTCAGGAACGCTGCATGCAGTTCCGGCGAGTAGGCGCCGCGTTCGTCGTTGGCGTCCTGCTGCTCGCGCAAAAGGCCGCGGAGCGCGATGGCGCGTTCGAACAGGCGTTCGGGAGTCATGTCGGGTTCGGGGACCGGGATCGGGTCCGGCCTGGTTTCGGCCGGCATCGTCAGGTTCACGTCGGCGACTCCCAGATGTTCACGGGGGGAGGGCTACTGTGCGGTACGCCCCCGGGCATATCAATCGCCGGGGCGGGTGCGCTGGTGCCATGGGCGATTTGGCCGATGGGCTGCGGGAACGGGCGATGCGGGCTTGCATCGTCGTTCCGGTGAACCGACGCGGGTCCACTGGGGCGGGAGCTGCGAAAGGCTTTCAACACGGAGGAAGAACGAGGGTCACCGAGGGCATGGAGAAAAGGGGACCGCGTCACACGACGAAGCGGAGCAGACCGTCCTTCAGGCGGGGCGCATACACCGATTCGAGCAGCCCCGGCCCGATCGTCCGGTGGACATCGATCGCCAATCCGATGATCCGTTCCGTCAGGTCGCGATGCCGAGGCCCAGCCGATCTCCGTGGGCCTTTGTGGCCCTCCGTCATTCTCCGTGTTGATTGTTACCAAAGCCTTAACCGGTACGACCTATCCGGGGAGGCAGCCGCGATGAAGCGCCTGATGCCGCCGCTCGTGGCGTCACAGCCCCCTGCCCCAATCCGGCCCATGCCCCAGAATTGCAATACCGGGCACACAGGCCGGTAACACGACTTGACCTTCCCCGCCGCGAACATCATGTTCCCGCCGAATCCACTGAAAAAGAGACCTGATGTCAAAAGAAGACATGATCGAGTTCAGCGGCACGGTGATGGAGCTTCTGCCCAACGCCATGTTCCGCGTGAAATTGGACAACGAGCATTCCATCCTCGCCCACACCAGCGGGAAGATGCGCAAGAACCGCATCCGCGTCCTGGCCGGCGACCGGGTGAATGTGGAGATGACGCCCTATGACCTGAGCAAGGGCCGAATCACCTTCCGGTTCAAGTAGCGCGCGAACAGCGGGTGAAGCCGCTCCCGCTGGTCCTGGCCTCCTCCAGCCCGCGACGACTGATGCTGTTGAAGCAGATCGGCATCGTGCCGGATCAGATCGTCTCCCCCGACATCGACGAAACCCCCGCGCGCGACGAACAGCCGCGCCCGTACGCGATTCGCATGGCTCGCGCCAAGGCGGCCGCCGTCGCGTTCCCAGAACATCTGGTCCTCGCCGCCGACACCGTGGTCGCCGCCGGCCGGCGCATCCTGCCCAAGGCCGAAAGCGCCGGGGACGTCCGCGCCTGCCTGGCATTGCTGTCGGGTCGCCGCCACCGGGTGATGACCGCCATCGTCCTGACCGCGCCCGACGGCCGCATCACCGAGCGCCTGGTCGAGAGCGCCGTCACCTTCAACCGCCTGACACCGGACCAGATCGAGCGGTATCTCGCCACCCAGGAAGGCGAGGGCAAAGCCGGCGGCTATGCCATCAACGGCCGCGCCGCGAGCTTCATCCGCTTCATGTCCGGCAGCCACTCGGCCGTCGTCGGCCTCCCGCTGTTCGAGACCGCCCAGTTGCTGCGCGGCCACGGCTGGCAGATTCCGTGACGGTTTCGATCCGCGTCGCCACCAGCCCCGGCGAGGCGCAGATCGCCGTCGTCGAAGACAACCGCCTGATTGACTACACCCTGTGGCGCCCAGGCGCGCCCGACGGAGTCGGCGACCTGCACCGCGGTCGGGTGATCGCCCTTGTCCCCGCCATGGCCGGCGCCTTCGTCGCGCTGGCCGACGCCGAGGGGTTCCTGCCCGACAGCGAGGGCGCCAAGGGTCTGACCGTCGGCACCATCCTGGCCGTCCGCATCACCCGCGCCGCCCAAGGCACCAAAGGCCCCCGCCTGACCGCCCGGCTCGACGAACCGGCGTCCAGCGGCCCGCCAGCGTTACTGCGCCGCGGCCCCGACCCCGTCACCCGCCTGGCGGCCCGTTTCCCCGGTGCGCCCATCCTGGTGGACGACGCCGGCGTGGCCGCCGGCCTGCGGCTTGGTGACCGCGTCTCGGTCGTACCATCGGTCCTCGACGAAGACATCGCCGAGGCGATCGACGCCCTCTCCCGCCCCGTCGTCGAACTGCCAGGCGGTGCGAGCCTGTCGATCTGGCCCACCCCCGCCCTGGTCGCCATCGACGTGGACGCCGGCGGCACGCTGTCGGGTTCCGGCGGCGCGCGCCAGCGGCATGAGGCACTGAACCGCGCCATCCTGCCGGCCCTGGCCGAGCAGATCCGGCTGCGGAACCTCTCGGGCGGAATCGTCGTCGATCTGGCGGGCTTGTCGCCGCGCAAACGGGCGGGACTGGCACCAGATTTGATGGCGGCCCTGGCAAGAGATCCGTTGCATCCCAAATTCCTCGGCTTCACCGCCCTCGGCCTGGCCGAGATCGTCCGGTCGCGGGTCCATCCGCCGCTGCACGAACTGCTGTCCGGCCCCCTGGCGGCGGGACTGGCGGCCTTACGGGCGGTGATGGGCGAATACAGCCGGGACCTGCGGGCGATGCCGGCGGTGCGGGCGCACCCCGCGGTGGTCTCGGCGTTACAGGCCGATTCGGCGGCGCTGCCCGATCTCGTGCGGCGTACCGGACGGATGATTACAGTGCGATCGGACCCGTCCCTGCCGGCGACGGCCTGGGTGCTGGAGAAGGACCATGGCTAAGAACGCGAACACCTGTCCCATTTGCGGCCGGCGCTCATCCGAGACCTATCGGCCGTTCTGCACACCGCGCTGCCAGGAGGTCGATCTCGGCCGCTGGCTGACCGGCGTTTACCGCATTCCTGGTCCGCCGGCCGAATTGGACGAAGACGCGCCGCCGTCTTCCGACGCCGTGTGAAAAGAGTACCGGAAGCGGCTTGATCACCGCTCGGGGTTGGGTTATGCACCCGCCTCCAACGCGGTCGCCATGTTGCGGCCGGGCGATGCCCAGGTAGCTCAGTTGGTAGAGCATGCGACTGAAAATCGCAGTGTCGGTGGTTCGATTCCGCCCCTGGGCACCATTCTGGTTTCATTGGGCTTTTTGGCAGTTTTACTGCTCGAAAATCATTCCTGAAAATCAGCCGGCTTTTGGTCGCGCCCCCGCCAGCGGACCTTTTTCTCCCACGTCGTCACACCTGCTCCCGATGCGGCCGTGCCGGCTGCTACAGCACGGCGCCGCTGATGCGAAGCGCATCGCCCTCACGGCGGGAACGACTGCCGAAACCACACGATACCTCGATGTGCTCCCTGCCAGGCGCATGGCTCCAATGCTGCACTGCACCATTATCGTGCGGCTCATACGAACCCACCTGTGTCGGCATCGAAGCCGGACATCCCGCCCGACAGAAGATGGAGAATTCCGATGAAGAACATGGTCCTTGCCGCTATCGCCGCCCTGAGCCTGGCCGCTGCCGTTGCTCCGGTTGCGAATGCCGCGGTTTTCCATAACGGCAGCACGGTCGCTGGTGATTCAGTCGCCACGCGGCTGCAGCAGACCGGATCGTATAACCAGTAAAGCGGAGCGTCGGCCGGCTGAAGGGCTCTCACAACCGAGAGCCCTTTAGCCGGGAAGGCGGCGCCAGCTAACCCCGCTACCCAGACGGACTACACGGAGGCCGGGTTGTCCCCGGCCTTTTTGCTTTTCGGTGGCTACGACAGATGCAGCTCTGCTGCGGGGCCGCAGGCGCGAGCGGCGCCCACAAATAACGAGAAGTTCTGATGCACCGTATCCTCCTGGCGCTCTTTCTGGGCATCACTGATTTGACGCTGGCTCACCTCGCGTGGGTGTCGATTGCGCGGAGCCAGACTCTGGGTATCTCGGTGCTACTTCTGACGATCGTGGCTGCGCTGTGCCATGCCCTGTGGTTTTGGGCGTAACCCCGCCGATCGACGCGACGCACTGCCCTCTGTTGATGACGGGGCCCATGCAAGATGTGCGCGGGGTGCATTTTCTGGGGATGGCTGCTCGGCCGGCTGGCCCAGGGGTCACGTGTAAATCACGGCGTCGCGCCCGTTCCCAGATACCCGGCACGGTGCGGCGCTTCTTCTTGCCAACCTTGTACCGAACGATGAACACGAGGCCCCGGCGACGGTCATTCAAGCACGCCGGCCCCGCTCAAATGCCGCGAGTCGACCCCTGGGCACCATTTCCGCCATCACGATCTCCCGCTAGGCTCCGCCCGAGCGCGTCCGATCGACGAACGGGCCGCCCAACCGGACGGATCGCCATGTCATCGATCGCCACCGACCTCGCCGAAGCGCTCAGCACGGTCCGCCGGCCCGGCGCGTTTTTCGTCGCCGGCACGGAAGAAATGCGCGCTCCAGGGCTGGCGGTCGAGGGCATCGGGCCGATCGCCCTGCCGCTCCTGCCGGTTCAGGCCGAACAGCTCATCGCTGCCGCGGAACGCGCGCCATACGGCCGTGGCGCGGACACGCTGACCGACGTCACCGTGCGCCGCACCTGGCAGATCCGCGCTGAGCGCGTCCGTATCGAGGGCAAGCACTGGCCGGCGACCCTCCAGGCGATCGTGACCCGCATCGCCGAGGGCCTGGGCGTGACCGACCCGGTCGAGGCCGATCTCTACAAGCTGCTGGTCTATGACAAGGGCAGCTTCTTCCTGCCCCACCGCGACACCGAGAAGGCAGCCGGCATGTTCGCCACCCTCGTGCTGGCGCTGCCGTCGGTGTCGGAAGGTGGCGAACTGATCGTGCGGCACCGGGACCAGGAGGCACGCCTTCCCCTGACCAGCGACGATCCCTCCGACGTCGCCTTCGCCGCGTTCTATGCCGACTGCGTGCATGAGGTGCTGCCCGTCAACGCCGGATACCGGCTGGTTCTGATCTACAACCTTCTGCGCCGCGGCCCGGGACGCCTGCCCGAGGCTCCGGACTACGACAGCGAGCGGGAGGCTGTCGCGACACTCCTGAAGAACTGGGCGGAGGCGCCACGGTCGCCGGAGGACGCCGAACCCGAGAAGATCGTCCTTCCCCTGGAGCATGCCTACACGCCGGCCGAACTCGGCTTCGCGACGCTGAAAGGCGCCGATGCCGGCATTGCGCAGGTCGTGGTGGCCGCCGCACGACACGCCGGCTGCGAGGTCCATCTGGCGCTGGTTTCCATCGAAGAAAGCGGGATCGCCGAATATACGGGCGGCTATTTCCGTTCCCATCGCCGCTGGTCAGGCGACGAGGACGATGAGGACGACGCATTCGAGATCGTCGAGGTCAGCGAACGCGCCGTATCCGCCGCGCACTGGCGCCGGCCGGATGGCGACCCGTCCCCGCTGACGGTCATTCCCGTCGAGGAAGATGAATTCTCGCCGCCGGAGGCATTCGACGACCTCGAACCAGACGAGCAGCATTTCCACGAGGCGACCGGCAACGAGGGGGCATCGTTCGAACGCACCTATAGTCGCGCTGCGCTGATCCTCTGGCCGCGGGACCGATTGCTGGCCGTCATCAACCAGGGCGGGTTGAAAGTCACGCTGCCGTTCCTGGAGGACCTCGCCGATCGCTGGGCCGCAGGCGGCGACGCGTCGGTCTGGGATCAGGCGCACGATCTGTCGGGGCACATGATCTCGGCCTGGCCGGTGGACCAATGGCAGCCGTATCAGGATAAGGAACGCACCAGCGCCGGACGGGTGTTGCATCTTCTCGTTCGGCTGGGGGACGCGGCCCGGCTGGAGGCGATGCTGACCGCCATCGCCGCCTGCCATGGGTTCGACAACGGCGATTGCTCCGATATCGTCGAGGCGTTGTGCCACCTGCCGCCGGAGCGCGCCGCGTCCCTGGCAAAACATCTGGTCGAAGAAACGGCCGAAGTGGCGCTTGACGCCTGCGGCAATCTGCTTGCCCGGGCCAGCGCGGTCGATCCGGCCGTCGTCACGGGCGCCGCCAGGGCTTTGGTCGCGGCACTGCCGGGCGATCCGTCGCGCGCGTCGTCGCAGCCGCCGTGGCGCCGCGGCCCCGGCGTGCGACCCGAATTCATCGCCGATCTGTTCACCGCGCTCGGGCGTATCGACGCCGCGCTCGCCGGCGTCGCGGCCGACCATATCCTTGAATGGCCGCGCACTTACGATTTCGACACCATCCTGGTTCCGGCGGTCCTCACCTTGCTGGCGACGCCAGACACGGGCGGCCTCGCGGCGGTGCGACGGCTGCGCGTGGCCTGCGCGGCCCATCTCGATGGCCGCATCGCACTGCCGCTCGAAGCCCCGCGCGACTGGCGGCGTGACAACACGCTCGGCTGCGGCTGCAAGCATTGCCGGGCGCTAGGTTTGTATCTCGACGATCCCACGCAAAAGATCTGGGTGTTCCGGGCGGTGGAAGCCGATCGCAGCCATGTGGAGGGGACGATCCGCACCGCGCATTGCGACCTGGACACGACGACGGAACGGCGCAGCCGACCCTACAGCCTGATCTGCACCAAGAACCAGGCCAGCTACGAACGAAGGCGGGTGCAACGCGAACGCGACCTGGCAGATCGCGAACGGCTGGATGCGTGACGGTCCGGATGCGTCTCGGATCTGAGGTTCGCCATAGTGGGTGAACCTCAGATCCGGGACACCCGCTCCTTATTTTCAGTGCACTGCTTCTGCCCGAAGCGCGCCGCAAGATGCGACGAACTTCGGGGGTAGGACACAAACGATCGAGTAACTTTTTTGCAGCATTTCGCGTGCTACCCGCCGCCGCGGAACAAGCGGTTTGAAACCTGCATGGCTCGTACGAACTATGACCCAGAGGCGCTGAAGCAAAAAGCGGAACTGTGGCGCCTCGAGGCGGCCGCGGCGACGATGGAGGCGGTGCGTGCCTTCTGCCTGGATGAGGCCGCCAAATGCGAGCAACGCGCACAACGGTCGCTCTCGACCCCGGTTCTTTCGGACATCCCGAAGTCTGCACCCGTTCCGCCCCCGGCGACAAAATAGGCGGTCTCGCCATGCTCGTCGTGGCCCCGCAATATCCCGCTGGGGCCGGATAGACCGCCCGTCCCGCGGTGTAGCTTCACCCTGAGCAAGCTTCCCGAGACGTCGGTCGATTGACCTTTAATGTGGTTCGACCGCCTGACCAGCCCGATACCCGTCCGTCAGCGTCCGCAGGAACGCCACCAAATCGTCAACGTCCGCATCCGACAGAACCCGCCGCCCGCCAAAAGGCGGCTCCATATCCACATTCGCCACAAATGCCCGCGGCAGATCGTCGAACTTCCGAACAACCCCATCCGGCCCCGTCGGATACCAGGCCCCCGGATCGGCATCCCGCCCGGCGTAGAACGCCACCGCGTCCCGCAGCGAATGAAAAGCGCCGTTGTGGTAGAAACTCTGCTTCAGCGCCACATTCCGCAGGCTGGGCGCCTTGAACATCCCGCAGTACTTTACCTGGTCCGCCAGATCCCGCCGCTCCGGCCCGCACAGCCCCAGATCGAAATACGCCGGATCGGCATTCGCCGGGATCGCCCGGTTCCGGGGCACCCCGAGCGCCACATAGCCGAAATCCGTGAACAGAGGCGCCTGCCCGTCCGGCGTGACCGCGCTCTTGTGGCACCGCGCGCAATTCCCTTTTTCCGGATCGTTGAAAAGGGCCAGGCCCCGCGCCTCCTGTTCGGTCAACCGGGCCGAACCACGCAGGAACGCATCAAACTTGCTGCTGAACGGACTGAATTCCGTGGGAGTCTCCTGATAGAACTCCAACGCCTCGGTGATCGCGGCGAAAGCCTTCGCTGTGTCGGCGAATATTTCCGCCCCATACAGCGCCCTCATTTCCCCTGCATACGCCGCGCGCGCGACCGCCGCCACGACGGCCGGCCGATCGGCGTTCGCCATTTCATTTTTGTCCAACAATGGCAGGCCGGCCTGATCCCGCGCCCGGTCCACCCGCCCGTCCCAGTCGCGGCCGCCGGTCGGTCCCTGATCGACGCTCTCGTCCCCCTCCTCCTCGGACTCGGCGTAATGCTCCGTGAACACCGGCGTAAACTGCCCGTACATCAGGCTCGGCACCGCCCGCACGCCGGGGTGCTGGAGGTCCGGCCCACCCATCTGCACCGGCAGCGCATTCGGCGCCACGAACCCGTGGGCCGGATCGTGGCAGGTCGCGCACGCCATCCGCCCGGAAGCCGACAGCGCCGGGTCGCGGAACAGCTTCCGACCCAATGCCGCGATCGCCCCGGCCCGCGCGTAGGCCGCCGCGGCCGAGGGCGTCGGGCCCCACGGCAACGCCGGCCCATCCGCGGCAAGCGCCGGTGTCATCAACAACAGCCCGGCCAACAGGACACCAATCCGCATCATGGCCTCAGTCTTGGCCGCGTAAGAGCGCATTGGCTACCCGGACCCGCGACGATTTCATCCAATTGCAACCGACAGACCGCCCGGCTGCCTTATAGTCTCGGGCGGCCCGAAGGGCCGGCGCCAGAGGATTCATCATGCTGAAACTGACTGCACTGGCCACCACGGCCGCCCTGCTTGCGGCCGCGCAAGGCCAGGCGGCAACGCCGAACTATGCCGACATCCAGACCGTCGTCGTGATCTACGCGGAGAACCGCAGCTTCGACAATCTCTATGCCACCTTCCCTGGCGCCAACGGCCTGGCCGAAGCGAGCCGGACCTCCATCGTTCAGCTCGATCGGGACGGCAAACCCATGCGCGGCCTGCCGGCGATCTGGGGCGGCACCGGCAACAAGGTACTGGAGGGTGCGCCGGTCGCGCCGATCGGCCTGACGCAAGGGCAGACCGCGACCTTCCTGAACAGCTTCAACCACCCGTACGACGTCGCCGCACTCTACAGGACAGGCGCTCCAGCCAACGCCGATCCGCTGCGCTATACCAACCGCGACCTGTATCACCGGTTCTATGAGAACCAGATGCAGATCAACGGCGGCGCCAATAACATGTTCGCCGCCTGGGCCGACTCGGGCGGGATGACCATGGGGTATTTCACCCCGAATCCGAAGAAGGACCTCCCGCTCTGGGATTGGGCGCATCAGTACGTTCTGGCGGATCATTTCTTCCAGGGGGCGTTCGGCGGCTCCTTCCTTAACCATTTCTTCCTGATTTGTTCCTGCGCGCCCTACTACGGCCATGACGGACTCAACCCGAACGGCGGCGCCAATCCCAGCCTGTCGGCGGTGGAGGCCGACGGCGTGACCCTGACGCCCGCACCGAACTCACCGGCTTCCGCGCTTGATGGGCCGCCGGTATTCAAGCTCAGCGGCAACCTGACGCCGGATTACTACGCGGTGAACACGATGCTGCCGCCCTATCCGCCCAGCGGCAACGCCGACGCGGCACAGCAGACGGTGAACCTCAAATCGGCCACCACGCTAGTGCCGCAGACCGAGACGACCATCGGCGACCTGCTGACCCAGGCGAAGGTGGATTGGGCCTACTACAGCGGTGCCTGGGATTTCGCGCTGTCCCATCCGCCCTTCGCGGCCGGCTCGTCCAAGGCCAGCCCCAACTTCCAGTATCACCACCAGCCGTTCAACTATTTCGCCGCGTTCGATCCCGCGACCCCGGAGGGCAAGGCGAACCGGGC
>JARLIN010000047.1 GCA_031291715.1 Rhodopila sp.
ACCCGGGGGTGTAACCCACGCCGGGGGGGGCGGGGCGCGGGGGGGGCCAACCGAACCCGCCCGGGCGGGGGGGCGTTGGCCCGGTGGTGGCCCCGCCCCATGACGAGGGTGGAGGGTCGGCGCCAACGCGGGTTGTATAAGGCTTCAAGGCGAAATAATCGAAGCGACAAGCGCCGCGCACCGACGCCGTGACGGCCGCATATCGATCGGGTCGTCAACCACATCGATTCCCATGGCCGGCCTATCTACCGTTGTATTTTCGGCATTGACCGCAGCCTGTCGTCTACCGACAGTCGTGTGTCATGGCCAACCCATTTCAAGCCCGTAGTGCCCCTCGATGACCGCCGGCATCATCCGCGTCGGGATCTCCGGCTGGACGTATGCGCCCTGGCGCGGGGTCTTCTACCCCAAGGGCCTGAAGCGGGAGCAGGAACTCGAGTTCGCTGCCAGCCATCTTCGGGCCATCGAGATCAACGGCACGTTTTACGGCATGCAACGCCCGGAAACCTTCGCCAGTTGGGCCGATCAGGTGCCGGCGGATTTCGTATTCGCGGTCAAGGCACCCCGGTACATCACCCATATCCTCCGGCTACGCGACGCGCAGGTGCCCCTCGCGAACTTCATCGCCTCCGGCCTGCTGCGGCTGGGCATCCATCTGGGCCCGATTTTGTGGCAGTTCCCGCCGAATTTCCGCTTCGACCCCAAGCGGATCGAGCCGTTCCTGCGGATGCTGCCGCATGACACCGGCGCCGCCGCGGCACTTGGCCGAAAGCACGACAACAAGCTGTGTGCGCCGGCCTGGCTGGACGTCGAAACAAGACGGCCGATGCGCCACGCTTTCGAGATCCGGCACGAAAGCTTCCGCTGCAAGGAATTCATCGACTTGCTGCGTGCCCATGACGTGGCGCTTGTCTGCGCTGATTCGGTGGCGTGGCCTCGGATGATGGATGTTACCTCGAATTTCGTCTACTGCCGGCTGCACGGATCGGAGGAGCTCTACGCCAGCGGCTACGACAATCAGGCGCTGGACGAATGGGCACGCCGGATCAAGGCTTGGGCGTACGGCGATGAACCCGCGGATGTCGAACGGGTGGGCGGCAAGGCCCGGCCGCGTAAGCGAGACGTGTTCGTGTTCTTCGACAATGACCAGAAGGTCCGCGCTCCGGCCAACGCGATGGAACTGATCCGCCGCCTGCGCCCGTGACCGACGCGCGGCCGTCGGCTAACCTGCCGGACAGGACTCGATAGGAAAAGATTATGGAAGCCACTGCCAGACCCGCCGCCACCATCATGCTGCTGCGCGACGGGGCGGACGGTATCGAGGTTTTCATGGTCGTGCGCCACCATGCCATCGATTTCGCCGCCGGCGCCCTGGTGTTCCCCGGTGGCCGGGTGGAGGAAGCGGACCACGCACTGGCGGAGCGGATCGACGACTGCCCCAACCCTGATGGGCTGGATACCGAGGCGCTCGCCTTCCGCGTCGCCGCGATCCGGGAAACCTTCGAGGAATGCGGCGTGCTGCTGGCCCGCCCGCGCGGATCGGACCAATTGATCGACGCCGCCACGCTCAAGCGGCTGGAGGATCAGCATCGCGCCGCCCTGAACGCCGGATCGATCGGCTTCGATGCGGTGCTGGCCTCCGAAGGGCTGCTTCCGGCGCCGGACCTGCTGGTGCATTTCGCCCACTGGATCACGCCCGCGAACCAGCCGAAGCGATACGACACCCACTTCTTCCTGGCCGATGCACCGGCGGAGCACCTGGCGGTTCACGACGGCTGGGAGGCGGTGGAATCCATCTGGATCACGCCGAAACAGGCCCTGGCGGACACAGATGCCGGAAAATACAAGCTCGTCTTCGCCACCGCCAAAAACCTTGAAAAGCTCGGCTGGTCGCGGACGGTGAAGGAAGCGATGGATGCCGCGAGGGCCTCGACGGTCGTGACGGTGCAGCCGAAAGGCACGAAACTGGAAGGCACCAAACGGCTGATGCGTATCCCGGCCGAGGCCGGCTACGGCGGCAGCGAGTTCATTGTCGATAATCCGCCCGCGTCGTGAAGGAAAAAGACCACTCGACCCGGCCGGCAATCCTTATCTTGCGGCCGGCGAGGCAGGCGATCCTGGCCTGATGTCCCGCCGCCTGGTGTCGTTGCGATGAATGGTGTCGTTGCGATGAATGCGCATAGTAGGGCCAACCGGGCCAGCGCCGGTTCTCCGCTTAAAACGAGAATTGCTGGCGCGCGCGGCTTACCTTGCCGGGGAGAGCACGACGGTGGTCAGGCGACCATTCGTACAGGCGCACGCGCTTCGAAGGCCTCGGCGAAACGGGTGCAAACTTCGCGCGCGTCGGTCTCATCGACCTCATCGACACGCAGAAACAACTGATCGGTCAGGCGCTCGTACAGGCCCTCACCGTTGCGTGAAAAGAAGCGCGTCCCGGGAACGGGTTGCCACACATCTTTCATGGTCGTCCTCCTGGTCGCATCGCCCCTGTGGTCAAGACCAACATCGCGTAGAGAGGCGTTCCGCGCTTTCGCACGCGTTTCGCGCAAAGAGGGCATTTTGTCAATATCTCTTCGATCTATGACAGCCATGCCCGAGTCGCGTGAATACAAAAGTGGCCAAGATTTAGTGAACAGACAGGTTTATGCACGCCGCAACATGAAATCGCGCCCCACCAACTTTATGCCGAAACCAACCAATACCAATGTCATAGCCAGCAGAATGAACCCAAGCGCGGAGAGAACTTCGAAATTGCCAGCTTCACTGAGATCGTAGAGTAATACCGCCATGGTGCGGGTATTCGGCCCGACCAGGAAGATGGCCGCCGACAGCTCCCGCGTCGCGACGATGAACACGATCAGCCAGCCGCCAAGCAGACTTCGTTTCAATAGCGGTGCGGTGATGCGGGCGATGGTGCCGAGGCGTCCGCTGCCGAGGATCCGCGCGGCTTCCTCCATCTCCGGATGCACGGTTCCCATGGCCGACGACGCATTGGCATAGGCGATCGGCAGGAAACGCGCGCAGAACGCCAAAATGATGATCGCGGCGGTGCCATATAGGGCGAACGGCGGGGCGGCGAAAGCGGCATAGAAGCCGATTGCCATGACGATCCCCGGAATCACGAACGGCGCCATCGCCAGGAACGCAAGTCCGGACGCGAACCGCACCAGCTTGCGGCTGACGACATAGGCAACCAGCAGTGCGAGGACCACCGCCAGCGACGCCGAAGCCCCCGAAAACCACAGCGTATTCCAGATTGAGCTCAGCGCCGTCTCATGGCGAAAAATCAGGAACGTGTAGTTGTCTACGGTCAGGTTGCTGAATGCCAGTCCGCGGCCCCAGGCGCGGGCGAAGGATGCCTCGCCCAGGACAAGCACCGGCAGGACCACGGAGAGCAGCCCGACGAGCAGACAATAGCCGAGCAAAGCGAAGCGGCCGGGGCCGAACTGGATCGGGCGGCGCTCGCCCCCCTTGCCGGTCTGGGCGACGAAGCCTTTGCGGCGCAACATCAGCCGTTGTACCGCGACCATCAGCAGCGTGATCAGCAGCAGAGGCATGGCGTAGGCGGCGGCGACCTCGACACGCACGGGGTATTCGAAGAACTGCCAAAGTTGGGTGGTGGCGGTGTTGATGCGGGCGGGGATGCCGATGATGGCGGGGGTGCCGAACAGCGCCACCGCCTCCAGGAAGACGATGATCGCGCCGCCCAGGATCGACGGCCATACCAGCGGCAGCGTCACCTTGCGCATCGCCGTCCAGGTCCCCGCGCCCAGGATGTTCGCCGCGTCCTCCATTTCCGAGGACACCAGATCAAGCGCCGATTTCGCGAAGATGAAGATCAGCGGGAAGGATTGGAACGCCATGACAAACGCCAGGCCGTTGAACGTATAGACATTCACCAGCGGGTCGGTGGCTCCGGTGACCCAGCGCCACGCCTGGTTGATGAAGCCGGCGTTCGGCCCGGCCAGGAGGATCCAGCCGATCGCGCCCAGATACGGCGGCAGGATGAAGCTGCCGAGCACGAGGACCCAGACCAAGGTTTTGCCCGGCATATTGGTGCGCGAGGTGGCCCAGGCCATCGGCACCGCGAAGACAACGGAGATCGCCGCCGTCTCCGACGCCAGCACAAGAGAGTTCCACAGCGATTCCACATACCGCGCCCGGCCGTAAGCGGTCAGGTAGTTGCCGAAAGTGAACACGCCGGACCTTGTGTGCAGGCTGACGAGCAGAAGTTTCGCCAGCGGGAAGGCAACAAGCAGCAGCAGGACCGCGGTTAGCGCGATCCAGACGAGGGTCGCGGGTTCTGGTAGGCGGAAGGCCCGCTTTCTCCCGAATGATTCCTCATTCGTCATGGTCGTTTCCTATCAGTCATGGCGGACCGTTCCCGCCATGACGGGTTCGGATGGCCGTGCGAGACGTGGCGCGTTTATTTCGCTGCGGGACGCTAGACCCCGAAGGTATCGCGCCACTTTTCCTTCACCTCGGGGATACCGTCCTCGATTTCCTTCGGTGTGGCGCTGATCAGCTTGATCTTGTCGAACGGCAGAGCGCCATCCGGCGGCGGTACATCCGTGCGCAGGGGCATGATGAAGAAGTTTCGCACCACCTTCGCGTAGGCTTGCCCGGCGGTGAACTCCATGAACAGCTTCGCGGCGTTCGGGTGCGGCGCGTTCTTCGGAATCGCGCTCGGGCAGTAAACCGCCAGCGTGCCGTCGGTGGGATAGACGATCGACAGTGGGTTGCCGCGGGACATACTGAGCAGCGTGGTCGCCAGCGAGACGCCCATCCCCACCGTCCGCTCCCCCGCGTTCAGCAGCGTCACCGGATCGTCGGCGGAGCGGCCGACCTGCGGCTTGTTCTTTTCCAGCTTGGTGAAAAAATCCCAGCCGTAGAGTTTTTGCAGGGTCACCGCCATTACCCCGACGGCGCCGCTATAGCCGGGGTGCCCGACCGCCTCCTGCCCGAGCCATTTCGGGTCTGTCAGATCCTTCCACGATTTCGGCGCATCCGCCGCCTGGACCTTCCGTGTGTTGGTGGCGATCAGATACAGCCCGATGTTCAGCACCTGGAACATATTGTCCGGATCGGCGTTGCGTACCTCCGGGATCAGGTCGTCCATGGTATGCGGGCGGTAGGGCAGCAGCTTGCCCTCGCGCTTCAGGAACAAATAGTGCCCGTAGTCGGTGGAACTGAAGAAGTCACACTGCGCCACGCCGGCCTGCATGTCCTGCGACAGGCGCTGATATGCGACCTGGGAGGTACTGCGGACGACGTTCACCTTGATGCCCGGATAGGCCTGGCTGAAAGCGTGGCCGACAGCTTCCCCCGGCTCGGCCTGGAGCTGGCCGGAATACCAGGTGAGTTCGCCTTCCTTCTTGGCGGCTTCATATAGCTCCCGCTCATGCGCCGGCATGTCCTCGGCGCGGGCCGCACCGGCGCCCAGGCCCAGGGCCGCGGACCCTGCGAGGAAGCTGCGTTTGGTCAGGCGTGGGCTGATGACCCGATTCATGACGTTTCCCCATTTATTATGACCGCAGCCTACAACACCGCGACGCGGAGGTCATCTGCCGACATCGCCAAGAAACGCCGGCAGTGGCATGATGTCGAAAAGAGCGAGGGAACACCCTGACATGCCCACCATCCCGACCGAACGCATCGGCATCGACGTCGGCCGCAAACTCCCGCTGGAGGACGCGATCGACTGGGCTGGCCGGCACGATGTCGGCATCATCGACATCCAGCTCGACACCGGCGCCAATGTCGTCACCAGCATCGACCAATCCCGTGCCCATGCCATCCGCCGATCCTGCGATCACCACGACATCCGTCTCGGGCTGCACACATTGTCTGCCGTCAATGTCGCCGAATACGCCCCGCTGGTGGCCGAGGCTGTGGACGCCTACCTCAAAGCCTATATCGACGCCGCCGTCCTGCTCGGCGCCGAGTGGATCGTCGTCCACGCCGGGTTTCATTTCTCCGCCGACATCACCCAGCGCATGCAGGCCGGCCTCGACCGGCTGCGCCGCGTCGCCGACTACGCGGACCACAGGTCCGTCCTGCTGTTGTTGGAAAATCTCAACAAGGAACCGCCGGACGCGGAAGTGCATTACTTAGCCCACACGATCGAGGAATGGCGCTGGTTCTACGAAAAGCTCGACTCCCCCGCCCTGCAACTGTCTTTCACCGCCAACCATGCCCACCTGGTGCCCGAAGGTGTCGAGGGCTTCCTGAACACCATCCCCCTGCCCCGCGTCCGCGAGGTTCGCCTCGCCGACTGTTTTCGGAATGGCCACGAACAACACTTGAACCCCGGCGAGGGCGACTTCGATTTTCCTGCCCTGTTCAAAGCCCTGGAAGCCAAAGGATATACCAGTCACTACATGAACGCCTTCGGGTCGCTCGACGACATGCTGAAGGCCCGCGACCTGTTTGCCGAAATGGCCTTGGACTGACAAACTCGCCCCGTCCAAGGACAAGGGGAAATAAAATGCCGCGCCTTCCCAAACTGCTGCTCGCAGCCGTCGTGACCAGCGCGCTGCCCATCGCCGCGATGGCCGACGTGATCCTGTCGTCCAACGACGGCCACACCGTCATGGATGGCCAGAAGAACCAGGTCGCCCCGAACCCGGTCGGCCCGGATACGGTCACCGTCATCGACGTCAGATCCTACCCGCCCAGGATCAAGGCTACGTTCGAGGCCCCCGGCAGCGTCGTCGGGCCGCCCGGCGCGATCTGGATCAGCAAGGACGAAAGCTGGGGCATCGTCACCTCGGCCACGAAGGCGGACGCCGCGGCCAAGACCGGCGGCATCTCCCCCGACGACCGCGTCTCGGTGTTCGACCTGACCAGCAGCCCGCCGAAAGTGGTGCAGTCGCTGACCTCCGGCCTGGGCGCCACCCAGGTCCGCGTCTCCCCCGACGGCACGCTGGCCCTGATCGCCAACCGCGCCGAGGGCACGGTTTCCGTCTTCACCGTCAAGGACAAGCGCCTGACCCCAGCCGGCAAGGTCGATACCGGCAACCCCAAATCGCTCCCCAGCGCGGTGGTCTTCGTCGATGACAAGAACGCCTTGCTGACCCGTGGCGGCGACAACATGGTGAGCGTGCTGCACATCGATGGCAGCAACGTCACCATCGACCCTCGGCCAATCACCACCGCCGTCGGCCCCTACACCATGGACATCAACGCCGCGCATACGCTGGCGGCCGTCTCCAACATGGGAAGAGGCGACGGCGACCAGGACTCCGTCAGCCTGATCGACCTGAAATCCAAACCCTATCGCACCGTCGGAACCTTCGGCGTGCCCAGCGGTCCGGAACCCTTGAAATTCTCGCCCGACGGCCGTTTCCTTGCTGTCGGCGCGCAGTACGGCAGCACCAAGCCGTCATCCCACCCATTCCACCACGACAACGGCCTGCTCGGCCTCTACGCTGTTGATGGCCAGACCCTGCACAAAGTAGCGGAAGCGCCGATCGGCGCCTGGGCCGAAGCGGTCGCCTTTTCCCGCGACGGCAAGACGGTACTGATCCAGAGCATGCAGGACCGGACGATCGAGGTGTTCCGCTGGAATGGCAAGAAACTGAGCCGCGGCGCCGTCCTCCTGATCAAAGGCGCGGGCCCGGAATCCTTCGCCACCGCCTGGCCGTAACGGAAACAGGGCCGGAGGCCAGCCTCCGGCTTTCTCTCCCGGCATAGCGGACGTTGGCGCCGTCTCTCAATCCTCGTCATGGCCCGGCGAAGTCCGGACCAACTGCCGCGGCACGGTGCGGGATCAGGTGGCCCGAACGGCCGCCAGGCCATGACAGAGGGGCACTGCCCGTGGGTTAACCTTTCCACGGCTCGATATAAGCAGCCGTAAGATTGGCTATCGCAACCGCGGATCCGGCACCCGCGCCGCTACCAGCACGTTCACCGCCACCGCACCCGCCGCCAACAGCGCGGCACTGCAAGCATTGGCGGTTGCCCCCGAAGTCATCACGTCATCGACCAGCAGCACCGTCCGGTTGGTGATTTGCCGGACCCGCAACGACCGCATCTGGAACGCCCCCGTCACCTCGCGCGCGCGCTCCTCCGGCGACTTGTCATCCAATGGCACGGTCCGTCGCGTGCGCATCAGCGCGTCCGCCAGCACGGGACGGTCAGCCAACCGGCCCACCGCATAGGCCAGCACTGCCGCCTGGTTGTATTTTCGCTGGAACAGCCGCCGCCTGTGCAGCGGCACCGGCACAAGCACATCCGCCCGTGCCAACATCGCCGCCCCGGCACGCGTCATCATCGGCGCGAGAACCGGCGCCAGCTCGATCCGGTCGGCATGCTTCAATGGCAGGATCAGGCGACGCCCCTGCTCGTCGTAGCGCAACGCCGCCCGCGCCTCTTGGAACACAGGTGGATGCACCCGGCATCCCGGACACAGCCCCTCCGCGCCGCCCTGTTCGGCCGCGGCGAACGGCACGCCGCACCGCACGCAGAATGGCGGGCTGATAAAGTTCGTCCGAGCGAAACAGCCCGCACAGAGCTGCCCCTGCACCAGGACCGGAACGTCGCACGCCGCACACCGCGGCGGCAGCAGCAGATCCAGCGCCAACCGCCCGACATGCCGCAACCGGACCGCTACCTCCGGTTCAAGCGGCAGCGTCGGTTTCCCCCGGCACACCGAACGCGACGGTTCCATCGCGCTCGATCTCATGCACGAGATCGATCTCCCACGACAGATAGGCGTTCATCGCCTCTTCGACCCCGGAGTTCCTGTCATAAGGGCGCAGATAGAAATCGATGCATGCCTCATCGGGCGGCGTCGTCCGATCCTTCACCAGCGGGCGCCCAAAAGCGTGCCAGGCGTCGGAGCCGCCTTCCAGCACGTGCACGTCGGCCCGGGTCAAACCCTTGACTTCCGGCACCGCCAGCCGAGCCAGCATGCCGTCCGGAGAGGTGATAACCACATGCCGCGCGGCTGAAAGCTGCGGCCGCAGGGCATCGAGGCGGGTGCGCACGCCCCAGACGGCACCGGGAATATGGCCGTCGCGGAAGTCGATGCTGCGCCCCACGTCCAGCACCAGTGTCCGAGCGCCGCTATCCAGCAGGTGCAACAGGCCGGTGACATCGATCAGGTCCACCGGCGTCCCCAATTCCGGCACGGGAACCGCGGCTGCGCCGGTCGCCTCGACAGCCTCCAGCCCCCCTTCAACGACGAAGACATCCCGATGGCCCATCTGCCGCAGCCAGGCGGCCGCCATCCGGGCGCGCACACCGGTATCGTCGACCAGCACGATCCTGGCGTTACGCACGCCGATCCAGGCGTCGGTCGCCTGGACAAGCTGTCCGCCCGGCGCATTGCGGCTGCCGGGCCGATGCCCGGCGCGGAATTCGACCGGGTCGCGCACGTCGAGCACATACAGGGTACGGTCGGGATCGTCCTCGAACCACGTCAGCTCCAGCGGCCCGATCACCCCGACGCCGGACTGGTCGGCGAAGGCCTTGGCGCGCTGCAATGCCAGCGCTGCCGTTTTCGGCGTGCCGGGCTCGAATTTCTCCGTCCGCCCGCGGTCGCAGCGCAGTCCCGCCAGCTCCCAGCCCATGGTGCCGTTGCGCAGCGCCACCACCTTGTTGGGGATGCCGGCGCGGCGCAGGCTCTCCGCCCCCATGATGCTGCGCGTGCGGCCGGCGCAGTTGACGACGACCAGGGTTTTCGGGTCGGGCACGAGGTCGCCAATGCGATAGGCCAGTTCGCCGCCCGGCACGCTGATCCCGGTCGGGATCGACATGCGGGTGAACTCCTCGAGCGTGCGGCTGTCCAGCACCACCATGTCCCGCCCGGAATCGATCCACGCCTTCAGCTCCCGCGCATCGACGCTTTCGGTGCCGTAGTGATGCTCCACCCACTCGCCGAATGCCTTGGACGGGACATTGACCCCGCTGAACAGCACGTTGCCCGCCGCTTCCCACGCCCTGGTGCCGCCATCCAGGACCGAGACGTCCGTGTAACCGATGGATTCCAGCCAGGCCGCCAGGGTCTCGGCGAGGCCGCGGCCATCATCGACGCAGCAGATACGCACCGACAGCCGCGGCAGCAGCGCGCGTGCCCGGATCTCCTTCCGCGCCAGGCCGCACGGCACGGCCCAGAACAGGTGAGACGCACCGAATTCCCCATCCTCCCGCGCATCCAGCAGGGCAAGTTCCCTTCCGCCGGTGATCCAGCCGAGCAGTGTCTGGGCGCTGATGCGGTTCATGTAGGAGTCCTCCAGTCGTGCCGGACGGTAGGCCGGAGCCGGACAGCTTGGCAACGCACGTAGGTGGGCGCACATGCCAATGCATGGAATCGATGCTTGTATTTGATCGTGAAGCCGTCCGCCGCCACCGGGACCGGGCGGCGGGCACCGTGGAACTGGTAGCGGATGTGCTGCGCGATGCGGCGGAGCGCCTGCTCGATCGGCTGGATGATACCAACCGCCGTTTCGTCGATGCGTTGGATGTCGGCGGAAGAGGCGTCGTCGCCCCGTTGCTGCGCGCGCGCGGCATGCGTGTGGTCAGTTGCGACCTGTCCCCCGCGATGGCCGCGCTGAACGGCGGGCCATCCGTGGCGGCGGACGAGGAATTCCTGCCTTTCGCCCCGGCCAGCTTCGACCTGATCGTCGCCAGCCTGTCGCTGCACTGGGTCAATGACCTGCCCGGTGCGCTGATCCAACTGCGCCAGGCGCTGCGCCCCGAGGGCCTGCTGCTGGCCAGCCTGCCCGCTTTGGGCACCTTGTCGGAACTTCGCACCGCGCTGACCGAGGCCGAGGCCGAAATCGCCGGGGGCGCCTCGCCGCGTGTGTCCCCGTTCCCGGAATTGCGGGACTGTGCCCACCTGCTGCAGCGGGCCGGCTTCACCCTGCCGGTCGCGGACGTGGAGGATATCCGGCTGCTCTACGCCAACCCGTTCGCGCTGCTGACCGACCTGCGGGCGGCGGGCGAAACCAACGCGATCCGCCAACGCGCCCGCTCCGCTCCGGCCCGAGCGCTGTTTCCCGCGGCGCTGGCGCGGTTACCGGTGGAGGATGAAAGGGTCGCTGTCACGCTGCGCATGGCGGTGATGACGGGTTGGGCGCCGGGGTCATGAGGAATATCCGTAGCCCGTTGAAAAATTTAGGCCGATCGAGCGTCCGAAACCTTGCTTCCTGAAAGGACGGTCACGGGGTGCGCGAGGCCACGAAAGCGGCGAGCGCAATCATGTCGTCCATCGTCAGTTTGGCCACGACCGGCTTCATCAGTTCGGCGCCAGCGCCGGTGCGGGTGCCCGATTGGATGTCGTAGAGTTGCCGGATGATGTAGCTCGTGGACCTGCCGGCGATGGGCGGAACCTCCGCCAGACCGTTCATCCTGGGACCATGGCAGGTGTTGCAGGGCACCGTCCTGCCGCTGTCACCTGTGGTTGCCAGTGTTTCGCCTCGCTTGATGCTGCCCACTGGAACGTACGCAACGAATCCTATCCTCGGATCATGGAGCTCGGCCCTCCCCAGGTCTTCCGGAATCTCGACGATGCGCCGGCCGATGGGCTCCATGGATGTCCCCGGGCTCGGCGCCCAGACCGTCCCGACAATGACCTCGGTTTTCGGCACCATTTCGGTTTCGACGACGCGGATCCACGGCCGGTATGTCTGTTGGGAGAAATACCTGGCAGCAGCCTGGATTTCCTCGTCGGTTGCGTGCGTGGCCGAGGCGAGCATGCGCAGTTGCGGCCCGGCTTCGGGCACCGAGCTTCGTCTCCGCCCTGATTTGATGTCAGCCACCTGTTGCACGATGTAGCTGACCGGCAGGCCGGCCAGGCCCGCATTTTCCGGGCGTCCCTGCCCGTTCGGCAGATGGCAAACGCCGCAGGCCCGGACCTCGGGTGGCCGGCCGTGCGCCACGACTTGCGGCATGGGCGGATGATCGTCGGGGAACCAGTCATGGACGTTGAAGACGTCGGATATGTCCGTGAGGGTGAAGGACGCGCTGCTGCCTGGAATGGTCCGCTTGATCCCGTCATCCGGCGGGGGCTGCACGCTGGGATCGAGAAACGGGTAGGCCCAGGGAGGCGGTGTCTGCGGCGGTGTCTGGGCCTGTGTCTGCGCCGAGGCTACACCGGACGGAAGCAGAGCGCACATGCCGGCCGCGGCGGCCAGCGACAGGATTTTTGTGGCATTCATGCACAGCTCCCTCCGTGGACCTTCCGAAATCAGCAATCGGCCGATTTGCACGATATGGTCCGGCCATGAGGCCGAGGCAGAGTCACATTTATACCAAGCCGCGGAAAGATTAGTCCACAGCCATTGCCCATCCGTCATGGCCCGGCTACAGTCCGGGCAATCTGAACCAGCACCGAGCCGTGGCAGATGGCCCGGACTGTCGCCGGGCAATGACGAAGGTGAGCCGCGCCATGACGAGGATTAGCGGGGTCCTGACGGGGATTAGCCGCGCCATGACGAAAATTAGCGGGGCCATGACGAAGATTGAGAGTCGGCGGATCCGCGAGCCTACCCCCCTGTCACACTCATATGCCGGGCAACCGCCGGCTTGTCGTGCCGCCGATCGATGATGAAATCGTGCCCCTTCGGCTTGCGGGAAATCGCCTCCCGGATCGCATCGTCCAGCTCGTCGTCCGTCACGCCCGCCCGCAGCAGCGAGCGGAAGTCCGCTGAATCATCCTGCCCAAGGCACATATAAAGCGTGCCGGTGCAGGTCAGCCGCACCCGGTTGCAGCTTTCGCAGAAATTGTGGGTCATCGGCGTGATGAACCCAATCCGCCGGCCGGTTTCCTTCACGTTGAAATACCGTGCCGGACCGCCGGTCTTGTAATCCGTATCCTCCAGCGTCCAGGCCTTGCGCAGCCTGGCCCGCACCACCGACAGCGGCAGATACTGATCCGTCCGGTCGCCGGTGATATCGCCCATCGGCATGGTCTCGATCAGGCACAAATCGAACCCATGCTCGCCGCACCAGGCCAGCATGGCGTTGAATTCTTCCTCGTTCACGCCCTTCATCGCCACGGCGTTGATCTTCACCGCCAGCCCCGCGGCCTTGGCGGCGAAAATGCCATCCAGCGTCTGCTCGATCTTCCCCCACCGGGTGATCTGCGTGAACCGCACCGGATCAAGCGTATCCAGCGACACGTTGATCCGCTTCACCCCCGATGCCGCCAGCGTCTCCGCGTGCTTCGTCAGTTGCGAGCCGTTCGTGGTGACGGTCAACTCGTTCAGCCCATGACCAAGCCGGTCGCCCAACGCACCGAACAGTCGCATCACATCGCGTCGAACCAGCGGCTCCCCGCCGGTAATGCGGATTTTCGTCGTGCCCAGCCGGATGAATGCGGCGCACAACCGGTCCAGTTCCTCAAGCGTCAGCAGATCGCGCTTCGGCAGGAAGGTCATGTCCTCGGACATGCAATAAACGCAGCGCAAATCGCACCGGTCTGTCACCGAAACCCGGAGGTAGGTGATCGCTCTGCCGAACGGATCGATCATGACGAGTGGATGTCTCCTTCCAGGCTGGGCTTCCGCCGCTTGCCTGCCCTTATATGATGTTCACCATGACTTGCGCCAACCCGGCCAGGTGTTCAAGGGCCGGGGCAAGAGTACACCCGGAAACACCACCGACAAGCTCGACTCGCGCCCGGAAGAAGATCATCCTGCCATCGGCAGCGACCCTCACATCGGAGAGCCTATGTCCGGCACGCATGGTGCCCTACGAATGATCGAGCTGGCGTCGGCACGATTATATCACGACATCAATGGCCTGATGGGATCGCTGGACCACGCGTTATCGGCATCCGCAAACGGGTCGCGAGACGACCCGGATCTCCAAACATCTGCTCTCGATACTGGCAAGACACTGATTGCGCGGCTGAAACTGCGGCGAGCGGCGTGGACGCCGGATGACCAGCCCGTGCCGGTGGCGCAAATCAAGGCCCTGGGTGGCGGCCTCCCGGACCACGTCACGGTTGATGTCTCCACGCTCGCACCTGGCACCGTGTTTCCCGCTTCTGCCGGCCGGATTGTCTTGAACCTCTTGCTGCTGGCCGCCGACAGTCTCCCCGCCGGCGGGATTGTCATGCTGGCGGGTTCGGCCGACGATCTCTTCATCAGGATTGCCGGGCCAGCCGCCGCCTGGCCCGCTGGAATGGCCTTATGCTTCGCCGATGAAATGGCAGCGCGATCCGCCTTGATGGAACAGCGCAGCCTGCAAATGGCGCTGACAGCGCTGCTCGCGCGTGCGGCCGGCATACGCCTGTCTTTGCTTCTCTCCCCCACCGCAGAGACCGAGCCCGCGATCCTGCGTCTCGGCGGCGCCTGAACAGCAAAAAAATATCCGCGGCATTTACCTTTTGTTTGCGAAGTCCTGCCAAGGATCGGCTCCTGCCCGGGTGACGGGCTTCCAAGGGGGCTGCCGTGGACGATCTGCTTGCCGATTTCCTCACCGAGACGAATGAGAGCCTGACCGAACTCGATGTCGCCCTGGTCACGCTGGAGCGCACGCCGGACGACGCGGAAACTTTG
Organism: Rhodopila sp.; assembly: GCA_031291715.1. GTDB lineage: Bacteria > Pseudomonadota > Alphaproteobacteria > Acetobacterales > Acetobacteraceae > Rhodopila. Next base: position 14,511 of record JARLIN010000047.1, read on the forward strand.
TCGGGTATTTTCCGACTGGTGCACACGATCAAGGGCACCTGCGGCTTCCTTGGCCTGCCGCGGCTGGAGCGGGTGGCCCATGCCGGCGAAAACGTACTTGGAAAGCTGCGTGACCGGAGCCTGATCGCCACACCCTCTATCGTCAGCGAGGTGCTCGCGGCGATCGACCGGATCAAGGCGATCGTGGCGGGATTGGGGGAGACAGGTGCCGAACCGGCCGGTGACGACACGGCGCTGATCGCCGCGCTGAACGCCACCGCCGCGCATGAGGCGCCAGTCGCACGGAACGCGGCGGCGCCCGCCCAATCGGCAGCCCCCCTGGCAGAACCGCCGCTGGAGGCTGAGCCCGCGACCCCCGCGGCGGTGACGGCGCCGGCCGCCACGGCACCGGCAGCCGCGCAGACCATCCGCGTGACCGTCGATGTGCTGGAAGACCTCATGACCCTGGTCAGCGAACTGGTACTGACCCGCAACCAGCTGCTTCAACTTGCCCGCACACAGGACAACAGCGCCTTCACCGTGCCGCTGCAGCGCCTGTCGCACATCACATCCGACCTGCAGGAAGGCGTGATGAAGACCCGCATGCAGCCGATCGGCAATGCGTGGAACAAGCTACCGCGTCTGGTGCGCGACCTCTCCCACGACATGGGCAAGAAGATCGAGCTCACCATGCTCGGCGCCGAGACCGAACTCGACCGCCAGGTGCTGGAACTGATCAAGGACCCGCTGACCCACATGGTCCGCAACAGCGGCGACCACGGCCTGGAGACTCCTGAGGAGCGTCGTGCCGCCGGCAAGCCGGAAACCGGCAACATCGTTTTGAACGCCTTCCACGAAGGCGGCCACATCATTCTGGAAGTCTCTGATGACGGCCGCGGCCTGGCGGTGGAGCGTATCCGGTCGAAGGCACTAGCCAACGCCCTGGCCACCGAAGCCGAACTCGCCGGGATGACCGATGGCCAGATCCAGCGGTTCATCTTCCGGGCCGGCTTCTCGACCGCCGCAACGGTTTCCGCCGTTTCCGGACGCGGCGTCGGCATGGACGTGGTGAAGACGAATATCGAGAAGATCGGCGGCACGATCGAACTGAAAAGCACCCCGGGCCAGGGGACGATGTTCACGGTCAAGATCCCGCTGACGCTGGCTATCGTCTCGGCGCTGATCGTCGAAGCGGGCAAGGAACGTTTCGCGATCCCGCAGCTCAGCGTGGTGGAACTGGTGCGGGCGCAGCGAGGCGCCGGCAGGGTCGCCGGCGATGGGGCAGGCCACAGCGTGATAGAGCGGATCAATGACACGCCCGTGCTGCGCCTCCGCAACCGCCTGCTACCGCTGGTCAGCCTGACCGAACTGCTGGCGCTCGGCGCCGAGGATAACGCGGACTCCGCCGCTCATGTCGTCGTGGCCCAGGTCGGCCAGCACATGATGGGCATCATCGTGGACCGGGTTTTCGACACCGAGGAAATCGTCGTCAAACCCGTGGCGCCGATCCTGCGCCACGTCACCATGTTCAGCGGCAACACCATCCTGGGCGACGGGTCGGTGATCATGATCCTCGATCCGAACGGCATCGCGCGGGCCACCGGCGTCGGCGCCGGGTCGGAGAGCAGGCTGATGCGCGCCAGCCTGATCGACACGCAAACCTCCGCCGACAAGACCGCGATGCTGCTGTTTCGCGCGGGGGAAACGCAGCGCATCGGAGTCCCGCTGGGCCTGGTCGCGCGCCTGGAAGACATCCCGCGCGACAAGATCGAGCTGTCGTGTGGCGCGCCTGTCACCCAGTACCGCGGCAAGCTGATGCCGTTGATCGCGATCGACGGCGCCATCAACCAGGAACGGCCAAAGCAACCTCTGCTGGTCTTTTCCGAAGGTGACCGCATCATGGGCCTCATGGTCGATGAGATCATCGACGTCGTGGAAGACCGCCTGGATATCGAGCTGGCCGGCGTGCGTCCCGGCTTGCTGGGGACGGCGGTGATCGGGGGACAGGCAACCGACGTGCTGGATACCGGCTACTGGCTCATGCAGGCCTGGGAGGACTGGTTCCGAGGCGTCCCACGCCAAGGCTCCGCGCTCGGCCAGCGGCACGTCCTTCTGGTTGATGACAGCGAATTCTTCCGGCAGCTCACGGTGCCGACCCTCGGCGCCGCCGGTTTCCGTGTCACCGCCGTCAGCAGCGCGGCCGAGGCGCTGCGCCTGCGCGACGCCGGCACGAAGTTCGACGCCATCGTCTCCGATATCGAGATGCCGGAAATGGACGGGCTGCACTTCGCTCGCATCGTGCGCGCCGGCGGTCCCTGGGCCGGCCTGCCGCTGATCGCCATGACCGCGCACGCCGACATGGAGAACGCGCGGATGGGCCGAGAAGCAGGCTTCACCGACTACGTCGCCAAGTTCGAGCGGGAGGCCCTTGTCGCCAGCCTGCGCACCAGCCTCGCGGAGATGGTTTCCGCCTGACCGAAGAAGGGACCAGCCATGTCCACCGACACATTGGACCGCCCCGAAGCCGCCGCCAACGAAGACACGCAGATCCTGGTCACGCTGACCGTGGCTGACCAGCTCTGCGGCGTCCCCGTCCTCGCGGTCCGCGACATCCTGGGGGAGCAGGTCATCACCCGCATCCCGCTCGCGCCGCCGGAGATCGCGGGCAGCCTGAACCTGCGCGGCCGGATCGTCACCGCGATCGACCTGCGCCGCCGGTTGCGATTGCCCCCCGCACCGCCGGGGCAGGCCCGCATGTCCGTCGTCGCCGAACAGGGCGGCGAACTTTACGCCCTGCTGGTCGATCAGGTCTCGGAAGTCCTGAGCCTGGATGCCGCCCTGTTCGAGCGGAACCCGCAGACGTTGGAAAAGTCCTGGGCTGAATTCAGTACCGGCATCTTTCGCCTGGATGGACGGCTGCTGGTCGTCCTGGACGTCTCCCGGCTGCTGGCCCTGTCCGGCGAGGAATGAGATCGGCCATGTCACGCACCTGCCTTGTCGTGGACGACAGCCGCATTGTCCGGAAGGTCGCCCGGCGTATCCTTGAATCCAACGGGTTCGAGGTCACCGAGGCCGCCGATGGACGAATCGCCCTGGATGCCTGCCGGGCCCGATTGCCCGACTGCGTCCTGCTGGACTGGAACATGCCGGTGATGGACGGCCTGACCTTCCTGCAGGCATTGCGCACGGAGTTCGGTCCCGACAATCCCCCCGTGGTGTTCTGCACCACCGAAAACGACATGGGGCATATCCAAGCGGCGATCTCGAACGGCGCCCAGGAATACATCATGAAGCCGTTCGACGAGGACATCCTGACCGGCAAGTTCGCCCAGGTCGGACTGCTGTGACCGCCCCTGGAACCACGCTGGCCCGCGCACCCGCGACCACGCGGCCCGCGGCGACGGCCGCCCGGGTGATGGTCTGCGATGACTCGGCGGTGATCCGCGGCGCCCTCGTGCGTATCCTGGAATCGGATCCCGATATCGCCGTCGTGGCCAAGGTCGAAAACGGCAAGGCCGCGGTCGATGGGATCCGCGGCGCGCAGGTCGATGTGGTGGTGCTCGATATCGAGATGCCGGTGATGGACGGCATGACCGCGCTGCCCCAGCTCTTGCGGGCCGATCCTGGGGTCCGGGTCATCATGGCCTCCACCCTCACCACGCGGGGCGCCGACATCGCCCTGCGCGCCCTGCGCCTCGGGGCGTCCGACTACGTCCCGAAACCATCCACCATCGGCACGGTCGGCGATGAGGGCTTCAGGCGGGAACTGCTGGAGAAGGTCAAAGGCCTCGCCCGCATGCGCCGCCGGGCCACGCTGCCGATCCGTCCGAGGCAACCGATTACCTTACGTCCGCCCCCCCCGGTCCCTGCCCGTCTGTTGGCTGTCGGCAGCTCCACCGGCGGGCCGCAAGCCCTGTTCACGCTCGTCCAGGGCCTGGGACGGTCGCTCAACGTTCCGGTCGTCATGACCCAGCATATGCCGGCGACCTTTACCCCGATCCTGGCCGACCACCTGAAC
>JARLIN010000432.1 GCA_031291715.1 Rhodopila sp.
AGCGAACTATTATCATTTCTCGCGACCGGGACACCTTCTGGCCAGCCGCCGTTCGCGCTGCTGGCCAACGTATCGGTAACGAATGTGCCGGAACCGGCAGCTTGGACAGTGATGGTCTCGGGCCTTGTCGGCCTGATCGGGATCGCCCGCCGCCGCCGGCCGGGCCCAGTCAACGAAATCGCGGCCTGATCCGCCCGGCCACCCGGCAGCCAGCAGCCTTGCCCATCACGCTGCCTTCATGCGCCGTGTTGTCCTGAAAGCCTGGAGGTCGTCGGTCTGACCCCGCTGCATCTCCATGAGCTAGCCATGTCCGCGGCCCGACTCACCAGCTGGTTGCTTCTGCTCGGACTCATCTTCGTGCCGCTGGAGCGGCTCTTCGCACTGCGGCCTGGACGAATTTTCCGCGCGGCCTTCCTGACCGACTTGGCCTATTATTTCCTGAATGGCATCGTGCCCGGCCTGATATTGAGCGTGCCGCTCGCGGGGGTCGCCTGGGTGGGACGCCGGGTCATGCCGGGAACCGTGACCGCCGCCTTCGCCCACTGGCCGTTGGGGGGGCGTCTCTTCGCGGCGCTTGTCGTGGCCGAAGTCGGTCTCTACTGGGGTCATCGCTGGAGCCACGAAATTCCCCTGCTGTGGCGGTTCCACGCCATCCATCACAGCCCCACGCATGTCGATTGGCTGGTGAACTCACGCGGTCACCCCGTGGACTTCATTTTCACCCGGCTCTGCGGTCTCGTGCCGCTCTATGCGCTAGGCATGGCGACACCGCTGGAAGGCGGCGCAAGTTCGACCGCCATGCTGGTGATGCTCCTGGGGCCGATCTGGGGGTTCTTCATCCACGCCAACTTACGCTGGCGGTTGGGCCCGCTGGAGTGGCTGGTGGCGACGCCGGCTTTCCATCACTGGCATCACACCAACGACGGACCAGCCGTCATCGACAAGAACTATGCGCCCATGTTTCCTTGGATGGACCGCATCTTCGGCACCCTTTACCTGCCGAAGGACCGCCAGCCGGCGGTCTATGGCACCAACACCCCGGTTCCGTCCGGTCTGGCCGGGCAGTTGCTGGAGCCTTTCGCCGGGCCTTCCCGCTATGGCAGCATCGACAGCACGGCATCGGCCGCGCATTCCGATGGACTGCCCGAGGACGGTCGAAGCAAGTTCAAGGCCTCCGCGAACCCCTGACGCTGCACCGCCACCGCGTCCCGGTCTGTCAGCAGCCGGTGTAATTCGGCGGCGAGGCGATCGGGACGGCTCTCGTATTGCAGCAATTCCGGGACAACCGGCCGGTCCAGCAGAAGATTCAGCAACGAGGCATACTTCACCTTGATCATGCGCTTGGCGAACTGGTGCGAAATGGGGTTCACCCGATAGGTCACCAGCATCGGCACATTCGCCAGAGCCAGTTCCAGCGTCGAAGTCCCGGACTTCGTCAGCGCGGCGGCAGAGGCCGCGAAAGCATCATGCTTGGCCGCGGTGTCGGAGACCAGGATCGGCCGGACCGGCCAGGAAGACGTCCGCTCCCGCACGACGTCCTCGACCGGCCCCGCCAGCGGCACAACCGGCACCACAGGTTCGGGCAGGAGCCGGATCGTCTTTTCCAGGATCGGCAGCAACCGGGACACTTCGGTCTGACGGCTCCCCGGCATGACCGTCAGGATTTTGGCATCCGCGGGGATGGCATGACGGCTGCGGAAGCGCTCCGCATTCCCCGTCTCGGCACCGCTTTCCAGAACGGGATGCCCGACAAAGCGGGCGGGCAGGCCATGCCGGGCGAAGAACGCCGGCTCGAACGGCAACAGACAGAGCAGTTCGTCCCAGAGGCCGGGAAAATGCTTCACCCGGTTTTCCCGCCACGCCCACACCTGAGGCGCGACATAGTGCGCGCGGCGCAGGGTTGTCGGCTGGAGGGCACGCAGCACCCGCAGCGCAAACCCCGGCGAGTCGATCGTGACGAGGACATCCGGCGCCCGGGTCTCGATGTCGGCGACCGTCTGCTTCAGCAGGGCACGGAGTTCGAAAATCTTCGGAAGGATCTCGAACAATCCCATCAAGGACAGCGCGCGTATCGGAAACAGGCTGGTCAGCCCCTGTGCCGCCATGGCACTGCCGCCAATGCCGGCGAATGCGATATCGGGCCGCCGTGCTTTGATGGCATGCATCAGGCGCGCGCCAAGGACATCGCCGCTCTGTTCGCCCGCGATCAGGTAAATCATAGGCATATGTTAACGACGATCCTTCAGAGCGCGGGTCACGGCGCAGCCCTCAACACGTGGTCGTCCGGTGCACCGGTCACCGCTCATGCAGCGCGATTCCACCAAACCTACCTCACCCCCGCTACCATGTAGTTCACCCCCATGTCCCGCCCCGTCCGCCACTGCCCGGTCAGCGGATCGGCGACCAGCCCGGTGGTGTGCGCCACACGCAACCCCGCCGCGCGCAACATGCCGGCCAGTTCCGCCGGCGTGATGAATGCCTTCCAGTCATGCGTGCCGATCGGCAGCATCCGCAGCACATACTCGGCACCGAACTTCGCCGTTACCCAGGACCGCCGGGTCCGGTTCAGCGTTGACAGCACCAGCAGCCCACCGGGTTCCAGCAGCCCGGCCAACACCCGCACGAACGCAGCCGGATCGGGCACATGCTCGATCACCTCCAGCGCGGTGATCACCGGGAAGCGCAACCCCTCCGACGCCAGGTCTTCGGCCAGACACGCACGATAGGTTAGGCGCAGCCCCTGCCCCGCGGCATGCGCCCGGGCCGCCTCAATCGCCTCCCCGGCGGCGTCGATCCCAAGCACCTCATGGCCATGCCGGGCCAGCGCTTCGGCCGCCAGACCGGCGCCGCACCCGACATCCAACACGCGGGTCTGCCCGTGAAGAAGCCCCTCTATCCAGCCGATCCGCGACGGGTTCATCCGGTGCAGCGGCTTCATCGGGCCGCTCGGATCCCACCAGCGCGACGCCAGCCGGTCGAATTTGCCAACCTCCTCTGCCGAAACCGTGCCGCTGGTCATGGTTGCTCCCTCCGCCGCTCGTCAGTATGTGTTCGCCCGTACATCAATTTGGCAACCGATCACCGTTCATGGCCCGCATCGTGATGAAATTCGGCGGCACCTCCGTCGCCGACCTTGACCGCATCCGCAATGTCGCTCAGCGCGTCAAGCGCGAAGTTGATTACGGCAACCAGGTCGCCGTCGTCGTCTCCGCGATGTCGGGCGTGACCAATCAGCTGGTCAAGTGGTGCACCGAACTCTCTCCGCTGCACGACGCGCGGGAGTATGACGCCGTCGTCGCCACCGGCGAGCAGGTCACGTCCGGGCTTCTCGCCATCACCTTGCAGGAAATGGGCATCGATGCGCGGTCCTGGCAGGGCTGGCAGATCCCGCTGCGCACCGACACGGCGCACGGCAAGGCCCGCATCCAGTCCATCGAGGGCGCCGAACTGGTCCGCCGCATGGAAACCGGCCAGGTCGCCGTCGTCGCCGGCTTTCAGGGTATCGCCCCCGACAACCGCATCACCACGCTGGGCCGCGGCGGTTCGGACACCTCTGCCGTGGCGCTGGCCGCCGCGCTGAAAGCTGATCGCTGCGATATCTACACCGATGTGGACGGTGTCTATACGACCGATCCGCGGATCGTGCCGAAAGCCCGCAAGCTGGCGAAAATAGCGTATGAAGAAATGCTGGAGCTCGCTTCCGTCGGCGCGAAGGTCCTGCAGACGCGCAGCGTCGAACTCGCGATGAACGAACGGGTCCGGGTGAGAGTGCTGTCCAGCTTCCTGGACGCCCCAACGAATGATCCCTTGGGCGAAAACGCCGGAACCCTGGTGGTGGATGAGGACGAGATCGTGGAAAAGGAAAATGTGTCGGGAATCGCCTATTCCCGCGACGAGGCGAAAATCACCGTGCGCCGCGTGCCGGACCGGCCCGGTATCGCCGCCGCCATCTTCGGCAAGCTGTCGGAGGACAACGTCAACGTCGATATGATCGTGCAGAACATCTCCGCCGATGGCACGACGGACATGACGTTCACCGTCGGTAAGGCGGACCTGCCGCGCGCCCGCGCCGCGTTGGCGGAGATCCAAACCCAGATCAATTACTCCGAGGTGCTGGAAGACCCCAACGTCGCGAAGATCAGTGTCGTCGGCGTCGGCATGCGCAGCCACGCAGGTGTCGCCAACACCATGTTCAGCGCGCTCGCCGACAAGGCGATCAACATCCAGGTGATTTCCACCAGCGAGATCAAGGTCAGCGTGCTGATCGCCGCCGAGTACACCGAGCTGGCGGTTCGCGCCCTGCACACCGCGTATGGCCTCGATGCAGCCTGAAACCCTGGTGGCGGCCCGCGCCCAACTTGACCGGTTGTGGTCGCGCGGCACCGAATTCCTTGGCTGCCCTTATGCCATCCTGGGCGGCGCCATGAGCTGGGTGAGCGAGAAGCACCTGGTTTCCGCGATCTCCAATGCCGGCGGTTTCGGGGTTATCGCCTGTGGTGCCATGAGCCCCGCGCAACTGGCCGACCAGATCGCCGGTACCCAGGCCCTGACCGACAAGCCGTTCGGGGTGAACCTGATCACCATGCACCCCCAACTGGATGACCTGATCCGGGTCACCCTGGAAGCCAAGGTCGGCCACATCGTCCTGGCCGGCGGCATCCCGCCCGGCCCAGCCGTCCGCGCGGTGAAGGATGGCGGCGCGAAGCTGATCGCGTTCTCCCCCGCCTTGTCGCTCGCCAAGCGTCTCGTCCGCTCCGGCGCCGATGCCATCGTCATCGAGGGATCGGAGGCCGGCGGCCATATCGGCCCCGTCTCCCTGACCGTGCTGGCGCAGGAAATCCTGCCGCATCTGCGCGAGGTTCCGGTCTTCGTCGCCGGCGGTCTCGGCCGCGGAGAGGCGATCCTGTCGTATCTGGAGATGGGCGCGTCCGGCGCGCAGCTCGGCACGCGCTTCGCCGCCTCGGTCGAATCGATCGCGCATGAGAAGTTCAAGAAATTCTTCGTCCACGCCAACGCGCGCGATGCCCTGCCGTCGGTGGAACTCGACCCCCGCCTGCCGGTGATCCCGGTGCGGGGCCTGGTCAATGACGGGACCAAGCGGTTCCTGGAGCACCAGGCGGAGACGCGGGACAAGTTCCTGGCCGGCGAAGTGACCAAGGAAGAGGCGCAGCTTCTCATCGAGCGTTTCTGGGCCGGCGCGCTGCGGCGCGCGGTGATCGACGGCGATATCGAAACCGGCTCGGTCATGGCGGGCCAGTCCGTCGGGATGGTGACCAGGATACAGCCGGTCGCCGAGATCATTCAGGAACTGATCGACCAGGCCGTTACCGCGCTTGCTGCCCGCCACACCGGATAGAGCGGACTTTCTAGGCTCGCGGCTCGGCCCACCTCTACCGTGATGGCTTGATCCCCATCCGGGCGCTGCCGCGGGCCGCGAGCACGGCTGATACCCGCCGATAACGCCTTCCCAATCTCCGCCAGACCGCCCAAAAAGGTCAGCGACGGGACCGATAAGCGAAACGGCCCGATTCCGTTTCGTCTACGGCCATGTTTCGGCCACGCCATCCCCTTATTGACCAGCCGTGGCATAAAGGAGGGCAGGAGCGCAATGACCAGGACGTCGGCATTGCCCGTGATGGGTGACCCGGGCGCATGACCGGGACCAGGCGCCTTCTCTCCCGGCTTCGGGACCTCCGCGCCCATGGTTCCGCGCCCTTGTCGACGCTGGTCCAACTCGTCGCGTCCGAACTCGTCAGTGAAGTCTGCTCGGTTTACGTCCAGCGCCCCGGCGATATCCTGGAACTCGCGGCCACCGAGGGGCTGAATCAGGATGCCGTCGGCCGCACCCGGCTGCGCGTCGGCGAAGGCATCGTCGGCCTGTGCGCCGCGACCGGCACTGTGATGAACCTGCCCGACGCCCAGAATCATCCAGCCTTCGCCTACCGCCCCGAAACCGGGGAGGAGCCGTTCGCCTCCATGCTCGCGGTCCCGGTGCGCCGCTCGGGCCGAACCCTCGGCGTGCTTGTGGTCCAGAACCGGACACCGCGCAATTTCACCGACCCCGAGGTCGATGACGTGGAAACGGTCGCGATGCTGCTGGCCGAGATGCTGGCGGGCAGCGGCGCCACCGATGGCTCACCCGAGGGTCTCGCGGCGACCGTGCCGCGGTTGTTCGCCGGCACCCCGCTGATGGGCGGCATCGCCGTCGGCCCGGTCGTGCTGCTCCGTTCCGCCCGTCCTGTCATCAGATTGCTGGCCGACGACCCGAAGGCCGAGCAGCTTCGGCTTGAGCAGGCTGTGGTCCACATGCAGCGCGGCCTTGACGACCTGTTCGCCGACGTCCCGCATAACGGTCGCGCGGCCGATGTGAACGCCTCACGGGAAGTGCTGGAGGCCTACCGTCTGGTGGCGTCCGATGCCGGCTGGTTGCGCCGGGTCGGCGATGTCATCCGCGGCGGTATGACGGCGGAGGCGGCGGTGCAGCGCGTCGCCAGCGAATTGCACGACCGGATGCGCCGCATCAGCGACGCCTATCTGCGCGAGCGCCTCGCCGATATGGAGGATCTCGCCAACCGGCTGCTGACCGCGCTGACCGGCGGCGAACCGGTGGCACATGTCCCCGAAGGGGCCATCCTGCTGGCCCGCCGTCTCGGTCCCGCCGAACTGCTGGACTGGCACGCACGCGGCATCGCCGGCGTGGCGGTCGAGGAAGCCAGCCCCTCCGGCCACGCCGCTATCCTGGCCCGTGCGCTGGGTATTCCCGCCCTTGGCAGCCTGCGCGGAATGCTGGACAGCGCCGAGCAGGGCGACGACGCGGTGGTGGACGCGGATGACGGGAATTTCATCCTGCGTCCGGAAGCCGAGGTCCGGCGCGCCTATATCCGCGCCCAGGAGGCCCGCAGCGCGAAATACGCCGAACTGGCGACCTGGCGGGGACGCCCCGCCGCCACCGCCGACGGCGTTGGGCTGAAGCTGATGCTCAATGTCGGCCTAAGCCTGGAACTGCCGCAACTGGAGCGAACCGGCGCCGACGGGATCGGCCTGTTCCGTACCGAGATCGCCATGCTCGCCCGCGGCTCGGTTGCCGATGTGGCGGAACAGGCGGCGATTTACGCCCGCGTATTGGACGAGGCCGGCGACAAACCGGTGCTGTTCCGTACGCTGGACCTGGGTGCCGACAAGTTACTGCCGGGCACCGTCACCGAGGAAGAGAACCCGGCGATGGGCTGGCGTTCGCTGCGCGTCGGCCTCGATCGGCCAGCGCTGCTGCGGCGTCAGTTGCGCGCATTGCTGCTGGCGGCGGGCGGGCGCGGCCTGTCGGTGATGTTCCCCATGGTTGCGACGGTGGCGGAGTTCCGTGCCGCGAAGACGCTACTGCTGGCGGAGGCCAAACGGGTCCGTCCATGTCCGGGAACGTTGCGGATCGGGACCATGCTGGAGGTCCCATCGCTGATGTGGCAGCTGCCAGACCTGTTGAAAGAGAGCGATTTCATATCTGTTGGCTCGAACGATTTATTACAGTTTCTTTTCGCCGCGGATCGTGGGACGCCGTCGTTGTACGATCGGTATGACTTCCTCTCTCAACCGGTCCTGGATCTGATCGAACAACTGGTAGTTGCTGCGAAAGCGGCTTGCGTCCCGGTGTCGCTGTGCGGCGAGGCAGCATCGCGCCCCCTGGAAGCGCTCGTCCTCGCCGCGCTTGGCGTGACGACGTTGTCGATGCCAGCGAGCGGAATCCTGCCGATCAAGGCAATGTTCGCGCAGGTCGAGCTGGCGTCGTTCCGGTCGGTACTATCCGCGATCCGGCGCAGCGGGGGAACCAGCCTGCGCGAGCCCATTGCAACCTGGGCACGTGAGCAGGGGATCATCATCTGAAGGTTAATGCCGGTGCCACTGTCACCCCGATGCCACGCCATGGATTAATATCGCTCACGATTCGCTCCGGGGGGCGCCGCGATGCGGGAAATGACCCAATTTAAGGCGTTGGAAAAACTTATCGTGTGGTCTAGAACCCGAGTGCCGAACTTGTTGGAACGGGGTTTGGCGAACTGTTTCCACATGTGTCGGGACGAGAACGGGGCTGCCAGTGCTGCAGGAACGCAGGTCCAAACTGGTTGAAAGTCGGGGCATGTTGTCAACCGTCACGCCAGTGGTGACGGAGCCTCGGGCGGCGGCGCGAGCTGGCGCCGATCTCAGGGCGGCCCGGGAACGCTTGGGCCTGTCGCTGCACGACGTTTCCTGCGACCTGCGCATCAGGCTGGCACATCTGGAAGCGTTGGAAGAAGGGCATATCTCGTTGCTTCCCGGCAACGCATACGCTCTTGCCTTCGTCCGCACCTACGCGCGCGCCCTCGGCCTGGATGCCGAGGAAATGGTTCGCCGGTTCAGGGCCGAAGCCGCTGAAGTCAGCCGGCGCACGGAACTCGTCTTTCCAATTCCGATGCCCGAACGTGGATTGCCGGCTGGCGCCGTCCTGCTGTTGGGTCTCGTGCTGGCCATCGGCGCCTATACGGGCTGGTATCGCCTGTCCGGCGACGGCCGGCTGCCGGCCGAAACGGTCACCGCCATCCCCGAACGGCTCGCACCATTGGCCGAACAGGCCGTCCCGCCCGCGCCGAACCTGTCCGTCGCGACCGAAGCGGCGGGCACTGCCGCGCCCAAGATCGTGCTGTCGGATTCAGCCGCGCCTGCCATGCTGCCCAATCCGGCGCCGCCAGTCATGTCGATCTCGCCTATCTCGGCCGCCGCGGCGCCAATGCCTTCGCGGGAGCCTGACGCATCGCTCGTCGTCGCCCTACCGCCCGAGTCGGTGGGTGCCGTGTCTCCTGCCCCAGTCGCGGACGAAAGCCGCATCGTCCTGCGCGCCACCGCCGACGCGTGGGTACAGGTGAAGGATCGCACGGGCTCGCTTCTGCTGAACCGCATCCTGAAGGCCGGGGACACCTGGCCCGTGCCTGCGCGGCAGGATCTGCTGCTGACCACCGGGAACGCCGGCGGGACGGATGTGCTGGTGGATGGCGCCCCGACCCCCAGCCTCGGCGCCCCGGGGGCTGTTCGGCGGGACATGCTGCTGGACCCTGAACAGATCAAGCAAGGCAGGCTCGCCGGTGCCGCGGCGCCACAAGTTGCGCCAATACGCGCGCGCCAGTAGCGAATTGCGGCAGAAGACCCCATACTAGCGTCACATAGCCGGCCTGAGAGGGCCGGTGCCCTATTCACGTCTCGTGTCTGACCCGCCGCGAATCGGCTCGGGGCACGAGCATTCGGCTCGGGGCTGTTTCGCACGCCCCGCGATGAAGGAGACTTGCATGAGCTATCGCCCCTACCAGGAAATCGTCCGGCGCAAGTCTCGCCGGGTGTATGTGGGCAAGGTCCCGGTGGGCGACGGCGCACCGATCACGGTGCAGACCATGACCAACACCCTGACCACGGATGTCGCCGGCACCGTCGCGCAGATCAAGCGCGCCGAAGCGGCCGGGGTCGATATCGTCCGTGTCTCCTGCCCCGACGAGGAAAGCACCCTCGCACTGAAGGACATCGTCCGTCAGGTCGAGGTGCCGATCGTCGCCGACATCCATTTCCACTACCGGCGCGCGCTGGAAGCCGCCGACAGCGGCGCGGCGTGCCTGCGC
>JARLIN010000433.1 GCA_031291715.1 Rhodopila sp.
CAACTCGCCCGTCGCCTGCGGGACATGGGTTACGAGGTCGATATCAGGCCGAAAGCCGCCTGATGGGCCGGAAAGCGCATCTGCCGCGATCGCCTCCTTTTTCTATTTCCATGGTAGAAAGGCGGAGGACCTCGGCGGGCCACGGAGAATGGGGCGCCCGACCAACGGCCGTTGGGTTCTCTATCAGCACAATATTTGACGCTGAATCGTGTCATACGAGCTCGCGCGAACACTGACCCACCGGCGGCTTGTCCCATCGTCGTCATGGCCGGACTTGATCCGGCCATCCGTGCCGGACCAATGTTTTGATGAATAACCACTTGCCGAGGTGCAGCCGGTGCAGTGCCAGCCTCAACGCGGATCGGCATAAGTAAATCGTGTGCTACGTCAGGTTGAACGTGCCGTTCGAATCGGCCATCATGATCCATAAACGACTCGCGCCGTGCCGCACACATTATCGGGCAATCACGCAGACCTGGAACGGCAGCACAGATGCACCCTTTGGCGATCTTTCAATCATTGGTGCTGCTGACGCTGGCGAACGGCGCACCTGTCATTACCAAGAAGATTTTCGGCAGCCGTTTTGCCTATCCGGTGGATGCCCGCATTATGTTTCTCGATCGGAGACCGTTATTCGGATCGTCGAAAACCATCCGCGGGGTCTTGGTTTCGATCCTCATCACGACGACCGGCGCATTGCTTCTTGGTCTGGAACCGAAGATCGGGGCGATCGTCGCGGGCGCCGCGATGGCGGGCGATCTGGTCTCCAGTTTTGTGAAGCGCCGCATCAATTTGCCGTCGAGCAGTCAAGCGCTCGCGCTTGATCAGGTGCCCGAATCCCTTTTTCCATTGCTGGCATGTCGGGATATGCTTTCATTGTCAGCAGCGGATATCGCTGCCGGTGTCGGGATTTTCTTTGTCGGTGAACTAATTCTTTCAATACTGCTTTACAAAGCCCACCTGCGCGATGAGCCATATTAGACCCTTTTCAGGCTGACTGTGCAGCCCGAAAATGGTCCAGCTGTTTGTTTGATTGCATGATTCACGCGATTCCGACGTTCCGCCCAGCGCGATCATGTTCTTGTTTGATCGCATGATTCACACGCTTCCGACGTTCCGCCCAGCGCGATCAGCCGTGCCGTAGGTGATGCAGAGTGATTTCGGGCGGGCAGTTGAAGCGCACCGGGACGATGCTCGATCCGACACCAACGGAAGTGTAGCCGATCATGTTGCGGTACTGCCAGCGTCCCGCCCCCATATGGCGCGGCAACACCGAGTCAAGCGTGATCGGGATAGATCCTGGCAGGCAGATTTGGCCGCCATGCGTATGCCCGCTCAACAACAAATTGAAATTGGCATAGGCGGCCTGGCGATAGATTTCCGGCGTGTGCGACAGGAGAATCGAGAATTCTCCGTCCTGCACCTGAGATCCGGCCTTTTCGATATTGTCTACCCGGAAGTAATGTGCGTCATCGATCCCGGCGAGATAAATTCGCTGATCGCCGCGGGCGATCACCACGCATTCATTGAGCAGCATCCGTATGCCCATGGCTTCCAGGCCGGGAATCATTTGGATCGTGTCGTGATTGCCGAGCACGCCGTAAACCGGATCTTTCAAATGAGCCCGGACAACGGCCATGCCGTTCAGGGCCGCCTGAAACGACCCGAAGGTTTTCCCCCGATAGTCGCCGGTCATGACACATAGGTCGTAATGGAGGCCGCCCACTTGCTCGATGAGGCACCGCATCGCGCCCTCGTTCATATCCACATGCAGATCGCTGATATGAAGTATGGTGAAACCATCGAACGACGGCGGCAGCTGTTTGGACCGGACTTCGTTGTGCGTAACGACGATGCGTTCTGCGTTTCGGCATCCGCGGCCGTAGAGACCGATCAGCTTCAGCACGTTTCGAATGACCACGTGGGCCGAATACCAGTTCTCGGGATGAAAGAAGTTCACGCCCTGGCCGAAGATCTGTGCTTCATGGTCCCGCTCGATGCCCAACCGCTGCCGCGCGTACAGCCGTCCGAGACGTTGCTCAAGTTGCCGCGGAATGTCGTTGTTCATCAGAAGCTGGCCCCGATCGGTCGGATCTTGCTCGCATGCCTGTGAGCCTAGAGCATTTTTGGGTGACGGGAAAACGACGGCGCGGGATACTCTATTATCGTCATGGCCTGGCATTATTCGATCGTCATGGCCCGGCATTGCCCGATCGTACTGCCCCGGCATTGCCCGATCGTCCTGCCCCGGCATCGCGCGATCGTCCTGCCCCGGCAACGCTCGATCGTCATGCCCCGGCAACGCTCGATCGTCATGGCCCGGCGACAGTCCGGGCCATCTGCCGCGGCACTCGTGCTGGCTCAGGTCGCCCGGACGCGGGGCCATGTTTCAACGGCCAACAACGCGTGGGATTTCCAGTCCCCCGTCGGCTTCCGGCCCCAGGCTGAGAGGTTTGGCAGCCGGCCGCTTCACTATGGCGGTCGAAAGAGCGGTGCCGGCAGATCAACCCACGTCCGAGCTCAACCGCGCCGTAAGCGCATGCGTATCGTCCAGGTTATCAAGGGTCATCACCAACCCGCGAAGGTGCGCCGCCTCGTCCGCCGACAGCAAGCCGGCCACATTGCTGGCGAACTTGCGCACGATCTCCGCCTCTCCCACCGCATCCTCAGGACTGCCGCGCCGTGCGAGGCGCTCATGCCGGAACGTCCGGCCGTCGTTCGTGGTGAGTTCCAGGCGGCAGGCGTGGCGGAACGGTGCGCCCATGGCTTCCAGCTCCGCGTCCTCGAATGCCGAGATGCGCGGAATAAACGCCAGTACGGCCGGGTTCTCCAGGCGATCCTCGCCATACTGTCGCACCGAGGCGTCACGGTACAGCGCGATGACCGCGAGGCCATAGAACAGGTTCATCTGCGCCGCCGTGACTCCGGCCGGCTTGTACGGCCAGGCAGTGTGCACGAAGGTCATATGGCTGCAGCCGACTGAAACCGACCGGATGTCGCCCGCCTGCAACCCCTGCTCCGTCATCACCGTATCCAGCGCATCGAGCGCGGTGTGAATACTGGTCACGCTCGGATACAGCTTGAATCCGACCTGGGCGGTTTCCCACACCGACCCGAGACCGGCGGTCAGCCGTGCGGCATCGGGACGGCCGGAAAACGAACTCAGGAAACCGCCGTAACCGGCCTCCAGCACGTCGGAAATTCCGGTAAAGCCACGCTGGGCGAGCAAAGCTGCCTGCACGCCCGCCTGCGCCGCCCGTCCGGCATGCAGGCGC
This sequence comes from Rhodopila sp., assembly GCA_031291715.1. Classification (GTDB taxonomy): domain Bacteria; phylum Pseudomonadota; class Alphaproteobacteria; order Acetobacterales; family Acetobacteraceae; genus Rhodopila. The sequence goes on from JARLIN010000433.1 coordinate 3,276, forward strand.
TTCACCATCGCCCCTTCCTGCGCCGCCATGAGTCCGGCACCCATCGAGCCCGCGATGCCGAAGGCATGCTGCATGCGCTCCTCCGGCAGGCCGAGGATGCGACCCGCGGTGGCGGCCGCGACGAACACACCTGACGTGCCTTGCGGGTGAAACCCCCGCAAGAACAACGCCATGGTCGCGGCGTTGCCGACGCGGGTGCCAACCTCGTAGCCGGCGACGATCGCGGTCAGCACGTCGCGCCCGCTCATGCCGCCGGCCTGTTCGGCGAACGCCAGAGCCACCGGGCCGGCCAGGGAGTTCGGGTGCAGGATCGACTCCTTGTGGATGTCGTCCATCTCGAAGGCATGACCCGCCGTGCCGTTGACGAGCGACGCCTGAGCGACGGAGCCGCGATACGGGGTGCCCCAGAACGATGCGGCCGGCGTCGCCCCTTCAGCCAGAACCAGATCCCGGACGTGCCCGGTCCACGGCAGGCCGGCCCCGAACAGCGCGACGCCCAGCCCGTCCAGCAGGCAGAGCTTGGCATGTGCCACGACTTCCGCCGGGATGTCCTCGAAGCGAAGCCGGGCGGCGAACCGGGCCAGATCGCGTGTCGCATG
>JARLIN010000434.1 GCA_031291715.1 Rhodopila sp.
CAGGTGTGCCGGCGGTCCGGTTCGCCACGGGAGGGTCGGCCTGAATCGTCATAGCGGGCATGTGGTTCCGATCAATTCCGCGCGCGAGCCGAGATACAAGACCGGGGCCTGAGGTCAAGGGGAGTCGCCCGACACAATCCAAGGTTGTTTCAAGTCGAAAGATTTTTATAAATAATTCTGTATTAATGAGACGGATACCAATATGATGCCGATGCCGCACAGATCTTGGGAACTTGGGCCGAACGATGAACGGAACCGCGCTACGAATCGCAGGACTAATCGCGCCCCTGGCCGCCCTGACGGTGGGGCCGGCGCATGCCGACACGCTCTCGGCCAGCGACATTTTCAGCCAGTTCAACGCGGTGATCTTCGGCAACTTCGCGAGTTCGTCGGACGTCGAGGGCCGCACCGTCGTTGGGGGGAATCTCACGGGCGGCGCGACGTTCGACCTGAATCCGGCAGCCGCGGCCGCATCGTCTTTTTCTTCGTTGACTGTGTATGGAAATACGACATATGGCGGAAATTACAACATCAATAACGGCGGCGGCGTAACCATCGCCGGAACCAACAATGTCTCCTTCAACCTGAACGGCGGCGGGTCGGCCTACGTCGGCGGAGCCAACAGCGGCAACATCAACCTGTCCGGCGGCTCGGGCAACGTGACCGTCGGCGGCACGAACAGCGGCGGGCTGTCGCTGTCCTACGGCGGCAGCGTCTATGTCGGCGCCGGCAACACCGGCAGGGGGATCAGCGCCAACGGCAACGCCACCGTCGCGATCAACGGCTCCAACAGTGCGAACCTCACGCTGAACGGCGGCGGCACGGTGTCGCTGAACGGCAGCAACACCGGGACGATCAGCCTGAACGGCGGCTCGCTCAGCTACACCGGCAGCCAGAGCGGCAACCTGAACCTGAACGGCGGGGCGACGGCGACGAAAGTGTCGAGCCTGAACCTGACCGCCGCGACCAGCACGCTGGGTTCCTTCGCAACCACGTTCCAGACGCCACTGACAGCGCTTTCAACCCAGTTGAACAGCCTAGCGGCGAACAGTGCCGCGAAATCATCCGGCGGCGCGATCACCTTCAACGCGGCGCCCGATGCAAGCGGCATCGCGGTTTTCGGCATCAATACCTCGCTGTTCACGCCCAACTCCACGGTGACAATCAACCTGGAGGGCGCCACATCGGTGATCATCAATGTCAACGTGGACAGTTGCGTGTCGAGCAACTGCTCCTTCTCCCTGCCGAACAGCCTGAATTTCAACAACCCGACGGGCTACGCGGATACGGTGCTGTGGAACTTCGTCAACGCGACCAACCTGACCTTCCCCAACGAATTCGGCGGCTCGATCCTCGCGCCGCTTGCCGGCGTCAGCAACAATGCGCCGATCGACGGCACGCTGGTGGCGGCGAACTACACAGGCAATGGGGAGCTGCACAGCCATCCCTATACGGGAGCGTTCCCCGGCACGGTGACATTGTCGACGACGGGCGCGGTGCCGGCGCCGGAGCCGGGCAGCCTGGCGCTGATTGGCTCGGGCCTGGCTGGCCTCGCCGCCATTCGCCGGCGCAAGACTCGCAAGACTGGCTAAAGCGGGACGCCGGCGAGATTTCGGCTGGTGCGGATCGTCTGCAGGGTCTGCACCCGGCTGACGGTGGGGGAACCGGTCAGCTTCTGGGTCAACTGGTTCTCATGCGCGGTGTCGCGCGCCACCAGCTTCAGGAGGAAGTCGCCGCCGCCACGGATCATGTGGCATTCCCGCACCTCGTTCCAGCCGCCGACGAGTTGTTCGAAGGCGGAGAGCACTGCCTCCTTCTGGCTTTCCAACCCGACGATGGCAAAGAAAGTGATTTCCCAGCCCAGCAGCTGCGGATCGGTGTCGGCGTGGTAGCCGCGGATCACGCCCGCTTCCTCCAGCGCGCGGACGCGCCGCAGGCATGGCGGGGCTGAGATGCCGGCCCGCTTGGCGAGGTCGACATTGGTCATGCGCCCGTCTTCCTGCAGTGAGGCGAGGATCCGGCGATCGATCGCATCCAGCAAGATTGGCGTGTCTGAGTTAGGCGGCTTCATGCGATGGTGTTGAACGGACGTTTCCTGGCCGCGACGAGAGATATAATCTTATTGCGTACGACGCGCCCCGCAAGATGAAAACTTTCGACTTTTGTCAATATCACCTAACAATCCACAACTTTCTTTAAGCAAGATGAGACGTAACCATTTCGTCGCTTCCCACTGGCGGCCTCTCCGGCCAACCTGTACGACATGACCCCCCTCGTCCGAGGTATCACGCGCGTGCTGGCGGCCATCGGCGTTCTTATCCTGCTGCTGGCGGTGCTGGTCCTTGGCGCGATCTGGCTGACGTTGCCGGGGTCGACGCAGACGGCCACGGTGCCCGGCCTCTCCGGCCCGGCGGAGATCACCTACGACGCTGATTGGGTTCCCCGCATTCGGGCGGCCTCACCCGAGGATGCCGCCGCGGCGCTGGGCTTCGTCCATGCGCGCGACCGGATGTTCCAGATGGAGTTGATGCGGCGTGCGGCGTCCGGCCGGCTATCCGAGATCGCGGGGTCGGCGACGCTGCCGATCGACCGGATGATGCGCACTTTGGGTCTGCGGCAACACGCGGTGGCGGATTTCGCCGCGCTCCCCCCCGACTCGCGGAACATCCTGGAGGCGTACGCCCACGGCGTGAACGCCTGGATCGCGCTGAAGGGCCGTTTCGCCGCGCCGGAGTTTCTGGTGCTGGGTCAGCCGGAACCGTGGGAACCGATCGACAGCCTGTTATGGGCGAAGACGATGGGGATGTGGGTGTCGATGAACTGGCGGCAGGAATTGGCCCGGCAGGCCTTGGCCGGGCGCGTTCCGGCGGCCTTGCTCGACCAGCTTTGGCCGCGCCAGCCAGGCGTTCCGACACCGGATGCGATGAATGAGCCGTTGACGCGGTTTGCCTCGGCCGCGTCGCGGCTGGTGTCGGTCCTGCCGCAGTTTCCGGCGCCTTATACACTGCCGCCCTCGGCTTCGAACGGCTGGGCGGTGGACGGGCGGCATACCGCGACGGGCGCGCCGCTGCTGGCCGGCGACCCACATCTGTCGTTCGGCTTCCCCGGCATCTGGTATCTCGCCCGCATCGATACGCCGGGGCGGACGCTGGCCGGTGCCACCGCACCTGGCGTGCCGTTCCTGGTGTTGGGGCACAATGGCAAGATCGCCTGGACCTTCACCACCACCGGCGCGGACGTGCAGGACATCTTCATCGAGACGCCGGCCGGGCCAGGGGAATACCAGACGCTGGACGGCCCGAAGCCGTTCGCCGTGCGGGAGGAAAGAATCAGGGTCCGAGGCCAGGCGGATGTCGTGCTGACGGTCCGGGAGACGCGGCACGGGCCGGTGATCAGCGATCTTGACCATCCGGATGGTCCGGTCATGGCCGTGGCGATGGGCAATCTGCAGTCGGGTGATACCGCGGCCGCCGGATTACTGGCGCTGAACGCCGCTGGCTCGGTCCAGGAGGCCGGGGTCGCAGCGGCCGCCATAACCTCGCCGGTGCAGAACCTGGTGGTGGCGGATGCCAAGACCATCGGGCTGTTCGTCACCGGACGCGTGCCGATCCGCAGGGCGGGCGACGGGTCTATGCCGGTGCCGGGCGACGGGTCGCATGACTGGATCGGCTGGGCCGCGGGCGGGCAGTTGCCGCACAGCATCTCGCCGGCCAGCGGACGGCTGGTGAATGCCAACGAGCCGGTCTGGCCACCAGATTTCCCCGTGTTCATGGGGCGCGACACTTTCGGCGACTGGCGCGCCAAACGGATCCGCACGCTACTGGATCGATCGGATCGGCATACCCCAGCGGACTTCGCTGCGATGCAGGCGGATGTGGTGGATGGGTTCGCCCGGCAGGTGCTGCCGGTGTTGTTCGCCGTGCCGGGGGTAAGCGGCAAGGCCGAAACGGCGCTGGGGCTGCTGCGGGGATGGGACGGTTCGGCGGTGATGAATTCTCCGGCGCCGCTGATCTTCAACGCCTGGATGGACGCCTTCTACAGCGCGGTGCTGCGGCATGCCGGGCTTACGGCGGGGCTCGGCGCGCCGGTGTCGGACTTCCTGGCATCCGTGCTGGCGCCGGACGGGGCGCATTGGTGCGACGGCGATTGCACGGCGATGCTGCGGGCCTCGCTGGATGACGCGGTGCGGACTCTCAGCGCCCGCATCGGCGATGATCCCTCGGCCTGGCGCTGGGGCGACGTGCATCAGACGGTTTTCGCGCACCCGCTGCTTCGAAAAGTGCCGGTGCTGGGGGCGCTCACCACCATCAGCATTCCCAGCCCCGGCGACGACACTACGTTGGATCAGGGCGGAACGGATGCGGCCCTCCAGTCGGTGCATGGGGCGGCGTTTCGGGGCGTCTATGACCTGGCCGATCTGGATCGCAGCTTGTTCATGATGACGCCGGGACAATCGGGCAACCCGTTCAGCAAGCATGCAAGAGATTTTGCCATTCGTTGGCGCGACGGTGCTACGATAACGCTGGGCCCGGTCGCGGCCAAAATCACCGGAACGGTTCGACTGACACCATGAGCTTTGGCAGCCCTTATCTGGACGATGATTACCTCGTCGGCGGCGTGATGTCGCGGCGCTGCGTCGCCTGGGTTTTCGACATTTTCCTGATCGCGATGCTGGTCTGGGCCCTGTGGTGGATCCTGGTGATGTTCGGGCTGCTGACCTTCGGCCTGGGCTTCGGCGCCATGAGCATCCTGCCGTTCGTGCCCTTCTGCTACCATTTCCTCTCGCTGCTCGGTTCGGCCAGCGCGACGCCGGGGCAGCAGTTGATGGGGCTGACCGTGCGCCGCGATTTCGATCTTGGACCGCCGACGGGTTTGCAGGCGCTGGTGTCGGTGCTGGTATTCTACCTGACGCTCGCGACATCGGGGCTGCTGCTGGTCGTGGCGCTGTTCACCACGCGGCACCGCACTTTGCACGACCTGGTGAGCGGGCTGGTCGTTGTCCGGGTCCGGGCGTTGACCGCGGGCGGAGGAGGTTGGAACATGGGCGGCGGAACGTCCGCGCTATGACAATGTACAAACCACCCCGCCGGCCGCAGTTCTTTTACACGACGGCCCCTCTGCCCTGCCCCTATCTGGCGGGACGGACCGAACGCAAGGTGGTGACGGAGATCGTTGGGCCGGACGCCGACGCGTTGCATGACCGGCTGTCGCGCGCCGGGTTCCGTCGGAGCCACAATATCGCGTACGCGCCGGTTTGCCCGTCCTGCCAGGCCTGCATACCGATCCGCATTCCGGTCGATACCTTCCAGCCGGATCGGACGCTGCGAAAGATCACCAAGGCAAACGCCGGGCTGGAAGGCTATCGGGTGCCGGCACGGGCCACCGCCGAACAGTTCCAGTTGTTCCAGCGCTACCAGCAGGTGCGCCACGGCGACGGCGACATGGCGAGCATGAGTTTCTACGACTACCGGGCGATGGTCGAAGATACGCCGATCGAGACGTTCATCATCGAGTTCCGCGATGAGCAGGACCGGTTGTTGAGTGCGTGTCTGGCCGACAAGCTGGGGGACGGTTTATCAGCGGTTTACAGCTTTTTCGCGCCGGGGATGGAGAAGCGCTCGCTCGGCACGTACGCGGTGCTTTGGCTGATTGACCGCGCCCGGGCGATGGGGCTGCCTTATGTGTATCTCGGGTATTGGGTGCCGGAGAGCCGGAAGATGGCCTACAAGGCCAGATTCCGGCCGAGCGAGGTGCTGATCGGCGGGACGTGGCGGATGCTGACGGACCGGGATATCCCCGACTCGGCGGCGGCCGAGGTGGCGATGGTGACGGAATCGGCCGATTGAGTTCGCGGTCATTCTCCCCTCGACCTGGCCGCGCATGTCCCGGCCACGACACCGGGAAGCGATATGCCTGACGCCGACTGGCTGATCTGGGCACGCGAGATCCAGGCCATCGCACAGACCGGCCTCGCATTCAGCAAAGACCCCTACGACCTGGAACGGTACCGCGCCCTGACCCGGCTGTCCGGCAGGATCATGGCGGAGCACACGGGCGCGGATCTTGGCTGGATCGAAGGGCTGTTCGAGGCGGAGACAGGCTACGCAACCCCAAAGGTCGGTGTCCGTGGCGCTGTCTTCGATACGGCCGGCCGTATCCTGATGGTGCGCGAGGCGATTGACGGGGACCGCTGGACGCTGCCCGGCGGATGGGCGGACGTGAATCAGACCCCGGTGCAATCGGTGGTGCGGGAGGTGTTCGAGGAGTCCGGCTACCACGTCCGCGCGGTGAAGCTGGCGGCGGTCTGGGACCGGTCGAAGCACGCCCATCCGCCGACGGCGTTCTCGGTGGTGCGGATGTTCTTCGTCTGCACGCTGGAGGGTGGTGCGCCGAAGACCAGCCTGGAAACGAGTGAGGTCGGCTGGTTCGCTGAAGCGGACGTACCGGCGGATCTGTCGCTGCGGCGGACGTTGCCACATCACATCAGCCGGATGTTCGCGCATTGGCGGGAGCCTGGACTGGCGACGGAGTTTGATTAGCGCCATCCCGTTGTGGTTCGGACCAAACCGATGGTGTCCGTGCCACAAGTGTGATGGGTCCTGGGCGTTCCATCTTCGGCAAGCAGGTTTTTAACACGGAGGAAGAACGAGGACCACGGGAGGGCCACGGAGAGATACGGGGCGATCAGCCGCCTGCCCGGACGGTTACCGCCGGGCGTGGCGGTCAGCCGCCTGCCCTGACGGTCATTGCCGAGCGCGGCGGTCGCCAGCGTAATGCAAAGCGGCGAAAAGCGCGATCCTCGTCATGGCCCCGGGGCCCGCCCGGGCCCCATGGGGGGGGGGGTTGTTGGGGTGGATGGGCCGGCGGTTGGCCGGGGCCTTACGCGGGGGGGGGGACTAACCAACCGGTGGGGTGA
>JARLIN010000435.1 GCA_031291715.1 Rhodopila sp.
AATTGTGAACGACCCTCTTAAGGGCCGGGCTAACGCCGGGGCATTGTGGCGGGTTAGGGGGGGGGCTCTTTTGGCCGGGCAAAGCCCCGGCCCATGACGATAAAGGGACGCTGGCACGATGACGAGGGCGAAGCGCCACGTTTTTTGCCGGTCGGTAATGCGGCTATCTCCGTCGCTCAGTCACTTGAACGAAAGAAATATCGGAACATCTCGACTATTTGAACAAAATAATCAGTAGGAATCAGAATCAGTTTCTGTAGTATAAACTTATCGAGGTCGCAAGAACGGCGCCCTTGTGCGGAGGATACCCGGTGATGTCCACACAGGTTGCCGAAGCCGAATTCGTGAAAGGCGGCACGATACAGCCGCCGTCGCCCCTGCCGGAATACGTCGAACAACACGCCTTGTTCGAGGATGGCCGCCGATTGTCGGCGGCGCGGGGAATCATCACCGCGATCATAATATCCTCACCGTTCTGGGGATTGGTCGTGTTCGTGATTTGCCTGATGCTATAGGCCTCGACGGGTTCCATCGACGGGCCGTGATCATGCTGTCTGTAAAAGCAGGTTGACCGGCACGCGATAGCTGGTCTTCTGGCAGGTAATGCGTCCCCTGTTGTTCCTGGCTACGAGTCTCCTGTTCGGCCTGTTGGCCTCGCCGTCCCTGGCGCAGCCTTCGACGCTGCCGCGCGGGGTCGTCGACCATTTTTTCCTGTCCAGCGACGGCGTGCGGCTCCACTACATCGAAGCTGGACCGCCGGATGCCCACACCCTGGTCTTCGTTCCCGGCTGGACCATGCCGGCCTGGATCTGGATGCCGCAAATCCAGGCCTTCGCGCGCCGCTACCACGTCGTGGCCTTCGACCCGCGCGGGCAGGGCGATTCCGCCGTTCCCGCGTCTGGCTACGAGCCGGTCCGCCGTGGCCGCGACGTTGCCGAGCTCATCTCTCATCTGGACTCGCAGCCGGTGGTGGTGATCGGCTGGTCGCTTGGCGTGCTCGATACGCTTGCCGCCATCCATGTGGCGGGCGATCGCCTCCTGGCCGGCCTGGTGCTGGTCGATAACTCGGTGGGCGAGGAGCCTCCGCCGCCGCCCTACAGACCGGCGCGGCCGCGGGCCGGTCCGCCGCCAAGCCATGCCGAGGCGATGAAGCGGTTCATCCGGGGGATGTTTCACCGAACGCCGCCACCGGCGTATCTGGAGCGATTGACCCAGGCGAGCCTGCACACGCCCGAAGCCGCCAGCCGGTCCCTGTTGGCCTATCCCGTTCCGCGCTCCTATTGGAAAGAGGCGGTTTATACGACGAAGGTTCCAGTGCTTTATGTGATCCGGCCGCGCTGGGTTGCGCAGGGGGAGAACCTTGTGCGAAACCGTCCGAACACCGAGATGGACGTGTTCAATGACGCCGGCCACGCTCTCTTTGTCGATGAGCCCGCGCGGTTCAATAGCGTGACCGAGGCTTTTCTGCGGAAACATGTGTGGCCGTGAACCTGGTCCCACTCTTTCTCGTCTCGTTGGCCGCGGTCGGCTACGAGACGGCGCTGACACGGTATTTCGCCGTCGCGAAATGGTCCGAGTACGGCTACTGGGTCATCTCCATCGTGATGGTGGGGTTTGCGCTCAGCGGCGTGGTGCTGGCCTTATGGCGCGACGGTTTCGCGCGCCGGGCACCGGTGCTGATGGCGGCGCTGCCGGCTGTGCTGGTGCTGACCGCCGCCGCTGGCTACCATTTCACGACAACAAACCCGTTCAACCCGCTGCAATTGCAGAATCCGGCGACCTGGCAGCCGCAGATCTGGAACATCGCCGGGTATTATGCCGCGCTGCTGCCGTTCTTCTTCCTGGCCGGGTTGTTCATCAGCCTGAATTTCGTGCGCAACGCGCAGCATATCGGCCGCGTCTATGCCTTTGACCTGACCGGTGCCGGGGCAGGGGCCGCGAGTGTGCTGGCAGCGATGTATGCCGTCCACGCCTTCGGGCTTGTTCCGCTCCTGCTGGTTCCGCTGGCACTCGCGGCAGTCTTCACCGGCGGTCCTCACCGATCGAAGGCGGTGCTGGCCGCGGTCCTCGCACTCGGCCTCGCCGAGGCGGTCCTGCTGCTGGACAATGAGGCGGCCTACAACGATTTCAAGGCGATCTACGCCCCGCTGCATACGCCCGACGCGAAGATCGTCGCGGAGGTAAGCTCGCCGCGTGGCGACTACGCCTTGCTCGACGACTTCACCGAGCGGGTGGACACCGACATTTCCAACAATGCCGGCATGCTGGGGGTCGAAGGACCGCCGCGATCCTACGGGCTGTACCGCGACGGCAATCGCATCGCCGCGCTGCCGAAAGGGCAGCCGATCAAGCCGAGCTACGCGGCGGCGGCGTTGGATGCGCTGCCGTATGAGCTCATTCCGCATGCGCGGGTGATGCTGGCCGGTGCGTCCGGCGGATTCCGGACGGCTGAGGCGTTGCGCCTGGGGGCCTCGCAGGTCCGCGTGCTGGAGCCGGAGCCGGAGCTGCTGCGTATCATGCGCGATGGGCTCGGCCCCGTGCTCCCTATCGACGCGGCGCCGGGGGTTCGTATCAGGGGGGCCGGACCGCTCGCCGGTACGGGCGGTGGGGTGTACGACGTGGTGGATCTGTCCGCCGATTTCCTGGATGCGGCCGACACCAACGCGACGGCGTTCACCCGGGAAGCCCTCGTCTCCTATCTGCACATCCTCGCCCCTGGCGGAATTGTCTCGATTCCGGTTTCAATCCGGGATTTCCCGGTTTACGCGTTGCGCGTGCTCTCGACCGTGCGCGCCGCCCTGGTGTCGGCCGGAATCGGCGACCCGGCCGCTCATGTGATCGTTTACCGCTCGGCCTGGAATGTCCGCATCCTGGTCTCCCGGGACGGCTGGAGCCCGGCGCGCATCGCGGTGGCCCGAAAGTTCTGTGACGACCGGTCGTTCGACATGTCCTGGTATCCGGGCCTGGACGTGGTGAAGGCGCGGACCAACATTTACAACGACCTGCCAGCCGTCTCCTTCGACAAGGGCGAGGTTGAATCCGAGGGGCCCGACGACGCGATCGCCGATGAGGCCCAGGCCGTGCTGTCCGGCCATCCATCGCCATCGAAAGACCAGTTCAACCTCGCGCCGATCACGCTGGACCAGCCGTTTTTCTATGCCGTGCTACGGCTCGACCGCATCGGCACCATCATGAAGCGGCTGGAGATCCTGCCCCAGGCCGAGGTCGGCGCGCTGGTCAATCTGGCGGTGCTGGCGCAGGCGGTGGTGATCGCTGCGCTGGTCTTGCTGGTTCCGCTCGCTGCGCCGGGGCGCATCCGGGCGCCGAGGGCCGGTGTGCTGCGATCCGTGGTCTATTTCCCCGCCCTCGCGCTTGGCTTCCTGTTCATCGAGATCTACCTGATCGAGAAGGCGAGCTTCTGGCTGGGCGACCGGACCGACGGTTTCGCCCTGGTGCTAACCGGGATGCTGGTGTTCTCCGGACTTGGCAGCCTGCTGTCCGAGCGGTTCGGGGCCCGGCCGCGACATGGCATGGCACTGGTGGCCGCGGTGGTGCTGGCATGGTGCGTGGCCGCATTGCTGTTCCTGGAACCGCTGATTCTGGGCACGCTGGACTGGCCGATCTGGGCGCGGGGCAGCTTATTGCTTATATTAATCGCGCCGGTTTCAGTGGCGCTCGGATTGCCGTTCCCGCTGGGACTGAGCACAGCGGGCACTGGCGGGTTCCTGCCCTGGGCGTGGGGGTTGAATGGGGCATTTTCCGTGGTGGCGACGCCGTTGGCGAACCTGATCGCGCGCGAAGCCGGGTTCAGCAGGGTTCTTTTGTGCGCGGCGATCCTATATGGGATCGCCCTGGTTACGTTTCCGGCGATGAGGAAGATTACGGTTTGGCACGATATCCCAGCACCATCACCCGCCGCGGAGTGATCTCCGCGGCCGCGGCCGCGTCTGTTCTGCCTTGTGCCGCGCGCGCGGTACCGGCTTGGACGAAGGCCGCGTATGAACAGGCGATGCGCGAGTCCGGCCGTCCGGTCAGCCTGAGCGACCAGCAGTTCGACGCGATCCAGAAGCGCAAACCGGCCGCGATCAAGCGGATCGAGGCGTATCTGAAGGACCACCTCGGCAGCGCCGATCCGGCCGTGATGGCCGCGTTCGAGGCGGTGCCGCGGGAATACTACCACTACGAGTACCCCGATCACCGCGCGACGCCAGGCGACGCGTACGAGGAGAACCCGAAGCCCTGGGCGTTGGGGTACGGATCGGCGCTGTCCGACTATCTCGGGCAGGCCTACATGACGCAGATCTGCAAGCCGAAGCCCGGCGACGTCACGCTGGAGATCGGCACCGGCAGCGGGTTCCAGACCAGCCTGCTGTCACGCATCGTCAAAACCGCGTACTCGATCGAGATCATCGAGCCGCTGGGCAAGGCGGTGGGCAAGATCTTCGCGCCGATCGGCTATGACAACGTGCATACGAAGGTCGGCGACGGGTACTATGGCTGGCCCGAGGTCGAGGGCGGGTTCGATATCATCATCGTCACCTGCGCGGCGACATTCGCGCCGCCCGACCTGTTCAAGCAGCTCAAGCCCGGCGGACGGATGATCATTCCCATCGGCCAGCCGTTCAAGCGCGGGCAGGTGCTGTACGTCTATACGAAGGACGCCGAGGGCAAGATCCATTCGCGCCGGGATATCGGCGTGTTCTTCATCCCGATGACGGGGGCGATCGCGAAGAACCAGCCGGTGAAGCCGGAGACGGTGTCGGATCACCCGGCGGAGAAGCCGGCTCCGGAGCAGGAGAAGCCGGCGTCGGACTAATCCCGGCGTGATGTGATAAAATCACCTGGGCCGTCACCGTGTTGGGGCGGTGACGGCCCGCCCGAGGGGTTTGAGCGGGCCATCACGATCCGGGCCGTACATCGGCACCATCAACCGGGTCGTCCTCAGGGTACTACTTCTCGTGGCGGGCCGGTCTGACCAATATCCAACCTTGGCTCGGGCTTTGGGTCGGTGGCAGCTTCTCGCCCCGCATTGCATCCGGCTGTTCGCCCATGCGTCTCCCCCGCGGGCCAATCTGGTCATAGGGACCGGGGCGCGGTGAGGGAGCGCCGGGCGGCATCCGGACACTGGACCCCGAACGCGGTAGCACGCCGTCTCTGGTCTTGGTCATGGATCGAGTCTCGGCCCGAAGATGAAATTAAAATGGATGACAGCAGCCTCGTCCGCCAGAGATCAGAAGATCTTTGCGCTCCGGCAAGTTGCCGGTTGGGGACGCGCTACCATCGGCTGGGAGAGGACAGCCAGGCAAGGGACCATCCTCCTCCCGCTGACATCAGGCTGCCTTCGCCAACTTAATCCCGCTGGCGTCGAACGCGCTGAACAGCGCCGCCGTCTGCGCCTCGGTCAGCTTCAGGTGCGGCGGGCGGATGTTCAGCCAGTTCGCATCGCCGGTGTTCCGTGCCACCAGCGTCTTCAGACCGGGGATCAGCGGCACCGAGATCACCGCCTTGCGGGTGGCCGACAGAACCTCCTGCGCGGCCGCGCCGGTGGCGTCGTCCCAGTTCGCATAGACCTGCGCACCCAGCGCGCAGTTGACGTTGGATGCGGCAGTGATGCTGCCGGCGCTGCCCTTTTCCAGCAGCGGCTTCAGCAGCGAGTCATCGCCGGCATAGACCTCGAACCCGTCGCGCGCGAACGCCTCGACATAGGACAGGCTGTTCTCGTAGTTGCCGGAGCTGTCCTTGATGCCCTTCACCTTGCCGGGATTGGCCTTCAGCAAGCGGCCGAGGAACTCGATCGAGAACGGAATCGCCGACTGCTGGGGGAAATTATACAGGTAGATCTTGATGTCGCCGGCGACGCGCTGGATCACCTCGTTGAAATAGGCGAGCAGCCCGTCGTCGGACGGGTTCTTGTAGTAGAACGGGGGCAGCAGCAGCGCGCCGCGGCAGCCCAGTTCCTGCGCCTTGCGGGTCAGCAGCACGGTGTCGGTGATCGCCGTCGTGCCGGTGCCGGGCAGCATTTTCGCCGCCGGGATGCCGCGTGCGACGAGGCCCTCGAGAACCTCGATGCGTTCGCTGACGCCCAGGCTGTTGGCCTCGCCCGTCGTGCCCAACACCGCTAGGCCGTTGCAGCCATTGGCCAGCAGCCAACGGCAATGCGCGGCCATGCGATCGAGGTCGATCGACAGATCGGCGTTCATCGCCGTCACCACGGCGGCATTGATCCCGCCGTACAAAGCATCCTTCAGCATCACGCAGTCTCCTTCCTTACGTCGTCAGCCCGGCGCCTGACCCGTGGTGCCCGTCCAGGCCATTCCTCGATGTGATCTTCCAGCGCACCCGCCCGCCGTTCACTGATGGCCCGGCCGCGCACCGAAACACCCGCCTCATGCACCGTGTCCGGATCGCCGGACACCAGCGGATGCCACCACGCCAGGTCCTTGCCGTCGCGCAACCGGCGATACGCGCAGGAGGGCGGCAGCCAGTCGATTTCCTTCAAGGTCTCGGGGGTCAGGCTGACGCAATCCGGCACCCGCCGCTGCCGGCGCGCATAATCGCTGCATCGGCAGGTGTCGAGGTCGAGAAGCCGGCAGGCGACGTTGGTGAAGGAGAGCTCGTTTGTCTCCTCGTGCCGCAATTTGTGCAGGCAGCAACGGCCACAGCCGTCACACAGGGACTCCCATTCGTCCCTGGTCATCTCTTCCAGCGTCTTCGTCTTCCAGAACGGTGCCATGGCGGCGGACCCTACAGTCAACAGGTCCGCTTTGCCAGCGATGGCCGCCCGCTTATCGCGCGGGCGCCGCGAGATTCTGTTGCTGGATCGGTCCACGCCCCTCTGGTGGCGGCGGCGCCATATAGCCGCTGCCGGGGGTCGGCTGGCTGGCCTGCATGCCCTGCGGCTGATAGGGCGGATAGGCCGGCGCATAGCCCGGCTGCGGCTGCTGCGGCGGCGCCGCGGCACGCATCGTATCGGAGGAGCCGTAGCGGGTCAGCAGATCACGCAGCGGATCGGCCCCAGGATTGGCGCCCTGCATCTGCATGACCAACTGCCGCGCACCCAGAGGCTGGCCATAGTAGGTCTGATCCCACTGCGATTCCGTCGACATCACGCTGCCCTCCAGCGCGATGCCGCCGAACAGCCCGCGGGACGCCGCGAAGGCGACGATATCGGCACCCACCGCGGTCGTCGTCGATCCCTGTACCCCGGCGCCAATCGTGGCGACCGCGACAGAGGCGTTCGCACCCAGCTTGAGCTGACTATCCAGGACCGCGTTCAGGCCTTTCTCGGTCATGATCAGCATGAGAAGCTGATTGTCCTCGATGCCGAACTGGAAGCCGAAGCTGCCGCTGCCGATCGTATAGAAGGCTGGATAGGACCAGCTTCCGTTGCCGCCTCGGGCCAGGAGCACGCAGCTTCCGCCTTCGCCGCCGAAGAAGAACCCGGCCTTGAAGATGCGCGGGCAGACCATGACGGCCTTGGCGCTCCGCAGCACCTTTCGCGGGTCTTGCGACACCGTCGTGGTCATCATCTCCTGCACCGTCAGGGTGGCGCGATCGACCAAGGTCTGTTGCTCCCCCTGCGTGCTGGCCGAGCATGCGGTCTGCGCCAACGCCAACATCGCCAGCGCGGCGGTCGCCAGGAACCGGATCATCCGTTTGTCTCCTTGCCTTCCTGAATCGTGGATGCATAGGCCGAGCGGCCGAGTCGGTGGGAGGATGATCAGACAGCACGGCGAATTTAGGGCGGGGCTGTCCGCGGCCGGCCGATCGCCGGCGGCCAACGCCTTGCGAGCGGCCCGCCGTTTGCAAGGATCTGGCAACGAGGCGCGTGCGGGGAGCTGTTCCGATGTGTTACACGACCGGTCAGGCAAGGGAGCATCAACAATGACAAAAAATTTGGGAAACAGGGGCATGAGCCGGCGTGGCCTGGCCGTGGTGGCGGGTCTGCTGCCGGTGATAGGACTTGTCGGAGAGGCACGTGCGCAGGCGCCGGCCGAGAGCACGTTCGACCGGGTTCGCCGCACCAAGGTTCTGCGGATCGCCGCCCTGCCGGGCGAATTGCCGTATTTCCAGAAGGATCTCGCCACCGGCGAATGGTCGGGCGCCGCCATCTCGATGGCGCTGGATATCGCCAAGGTGTTCGACTCGAAGCTGGAATACACAGAATCGACCTACGGCAACTCGGTCTTGGACCTGCAATCCAACAAGGTTGATCTGGCGTTCGCCTTGAACCCGACGCCGGCGCGTGCGCTGTCGATTTCCTTCACCCGGCCGATGATCATCCATCCGTTCGGCTGCCTGGCGAAGAAGGGGCTGGCGCCGAAGACCTGGGACGACCTGAACAAGCCCGAGCTGACGATCGTGTTCGACATCGGCAGCCTGCACGAGACGGCCGCGCGCCGCTATTGCCCGAAAGCGCAGCTGGTCGGCTTCAAGACGCGCGACGAATGCACATTGGCGCTGCAATCGGGCCGCGCCGACGCGCACATCCAGGCGGCTCTGCTGGGCCTGGCCACCGTGGGCAAGAACCCGTCCCTGGGTCCGTACTACCTGCTGACCAACCCGACGGTCGCGCTGCCAAGCTGCCTGGGATTGCAGCGGGAGCCGGACACACGGTTCAAGGAAGTGATCGACGCCTGGCTGGATATGAACCGCGGCACCGGGCAGCTTCGCGAGTGGATGCTGGAAGGGCTGGCGAAATTCGGCGTCACGCGCGACCAGGTTCCGGCCAACCTGACATTCTGACCGCAGAGGAGGAGGTCTCACATGCATTACCAGTGGGACTTCCTCTTCCTTCTCCGCTACGCGCCGCTGTTCGAGCGAGGGGTGCTGGTCACCCTCGGCTACACCGCGGCGACGATCTTCATCGGGCTGATCATCGGACTGGCGGTCGGGCTGGGGCGGCTGTCACGCTCCCGCCTGCTGAACATCCCGCTGGTCGCGTTCATCGAGGCGTTCCGCTGCACGCCGCTGCTGGTGCAGATCGTCTGGTTCTATTACGCGCTGCCGGTGCTGCTGGGTATCCAGATCCCGGCGATCGTGGCCGGAATCATGACGCTGTCCTGCTACACGGGCGCGTTCTACGCGGAGATTTTTCGCGGCGGCATCATCTCGATCGAGCAGGGGCAGTGGGACGCGGCGCGGGCGCTCGGGCTGCGGCGGTGGCATGTGATGCGCCGGGTGATCCTGCCCCAGGCGATCAGGCGGATGATTCCGCCGTTCGTGAACCAGTCGATCACGCAGTTGAAGAACACGTCGCTGGTTTCGACGATCGCGGTGCCGGATCTGTTGTACAATGGGACACTGGTGACGGCGGACACGTACCGGCCGCTGGAGGTCTATACCGTCGTGGCGCTGATCTATTTCGCTCTGCTGTTTCCCAGCACGTTGCTGGCGCAGGCGTATGAGCGGCGGCTGGCTTCGCGTCCGCGGTAGGGCTTAGCTCTTGCGTCATGACCGGGCTTGGCCCGGTCACCCACGACTTTGCGGCATCGGCACCGAAAGTCGTGGGTGGTCGGGCCTGCCCCGACCATGACACAGTCGCGTGTGCGTAATCTTCTCCGATAGGATTGCCTGATGTCGGGCCATTTGCTGAACACCATTGAAGGCAAACGCCTCGCGGACCGAGATGCCTGGCTGCACTGGGGGCCGTATCTCGCCGAGCGGCAATGGGGGGCGGTGCGGGAGGATTATTCCGCGTCCGGCGATGCCTGGAACTATTTTCCGCACGAACACGCCCGCAGCCGCGCCTATCGCTGGGGTGAGGACGGCATCGCGGGCTTCACCGACGACCGGTTGCGCTGGTGTCTCTCGCTTGGCTTATGGAACGGGCGCGATCCGATCCTGAAAGAGCGGATGTTTGGGCTGACCAATGAACAGGGCAACCATGGTGAGGACGTCAAGGAACTTTACTATTATCTGGATGGCACGCCGACGCATTCATACATGCGGATGCTGTACAAATACCCTCAGGCGGCGTTTCCCTACGCCGCCCTGATCGCGGAAAATGCACGACGGGGGCTTGAAGATCCGGAATATGAGCTGCTCGACACCGGCGTCTTCGACGATGGCCGCTATTTCGATGTGGCGGTGGAATATGCCAAGGCCACGCCCGAAGACATCCTGATCCGGATCACCATCGACAATGCTGGTCCGGAGGCCGCGACGCTGCATGTGCTGCCGCAGCTTTGGGCACGCAATACCTGGGATTGGCGGCCGGGGATTCCCGAGCCTCGGCTGACATTGTCCGATGGCGGCGTGGTTGCCTGGCACAACCGCATGGAGGAGAGGCGGCTCGATATCGACACCGGCGCGGCTTGGCTGTTCTGCCGCAATGAAACCAACACGCGGCTGCTGTACGGATCGGACGCGGCCGGGCCGTTCAAGGATGGCATCAACGATTTCGTCGTGGATGGAAAAGCCGATGCGGTGGATCGCCAGCAGGGCACGAAATGCGCGGCGCATGTGACTCTGACGCTGCCGGCGGGCGGGCGGCACATGCTGCGGCTGCGCTGGCGTCCCAGCGGCATGAGCGGCGAGCCATTCGCGGATCATGATGCGCTGTTCGCCGCGCGACTGGCGGAGGCGGACGAATTCTACGCGGCGCTGCAAGTCAATATCGCCGATCCGGATGCCCGGCTTGTGCAGCGCCAGGCGCTGGCCGGCATGCTGTGGTCCAAGCAGTTCTATCGTTACGATGTGCGCCGCTGGATCGAAGGCGATCCGTTGCAGCCGGCGCCGCCACCCGAGCGGGCCGCGATCCGTAATAACGATTGGCTGCATCTGAACAATCGCGACATCATCTCGATGCCGGATACCTGGGAATATCCGTGGTACGCATCGTGGGATCTTGCGTTCCAGGCCGTCACATTCGCGCTGATCGATCCCGACTTCGCCAAGCAGCAGCTTCTGCTGCTGACGCATGAATGGTTCATGCATCCGAACGGCGCGCTGCCGGCCTACGAGTGGGCGTTCGGCGAGGTAAACCCGCCGGTGCATGCCTGGGCAGCGTGGCGGGTCTTCCGGATGGATGCGGCGCTGCGCGGCACGCCGGACGACGAATTCCTGGAGCGTGTCTTCCACAAGTTGATGATGAATTTCACCGGATGGGTGAATCGGCAGGACGTCGAGGGGCGCAACGTCTTCCAGGGCGGCTTCCTGGGGCTGGACAATATCGGCATTTTCGATCGCAGCCAGAAATTGCCCGTCGCCGGACGGATCGACCAGTCCGATGGCACGTCGTGGATGGCGATGTATGCACTGAACATGATGCGCATCTCGCTTGAGCTTGCCATGCGCAACCCGGTGTATGAATCAACCGCGACGAAATTCTTCGAGCATTTCCTGGCGATCGCCGAGGCCATGACTCGCCAGAATGGCCGGCACGGACTGTGGGATGAGGTGGACCAGTTCTACCACAACGTGCTGCAACGACCCGATGGTTCGGCGATCCCGCTGCGCCTGTTCTCATTGGTCGGCCTGTTTCCGCTGTTCGCGGTGGAGGTGCTGGAGCCGGAGATACTTGCGCGCTCACCAGAATTCGCCGAACGCCTGCAATGGGTGCTGGATCACCGGCCCGATCTGGCGGCGCTGGTGTCGCACTGGGACATCGAGGGGCAGGGGTCGCGGCGTCTGCTGTCGCTGCTGCGCGGCAGCCGGATGAAGGCGCTGCTGCGGCGGATGCTGGATGAGACGGCGTTTCTCTCACCCTATGGCGTGCGGAGTGTCTCGCGCGTGCATCTGGATCATCCGTTCGAACTGGATCTGGACGGTCAGCATTTCAGCGTGAGCTACGTGCCGGGCGACAGCAACAGCCGCGCGTTCGGGGGGAATTCGAATTGGCGCGGGCCGGTGTGGATGCCGGTGAACGTCATGCTCGTCGAGGCATTGTACGGGTTCCACCATTACTACGGCGACGATTTTCGTGTGGAGTATCCGACCGGGTCAGGCGTCAGGCTCAGTCTGCGGGAGATCGGCGATGCGTTGTCCGATCGTCTGACACGGCTGTTCCTGCGCGGCGCGGATGGGCGGCGGCCGGCGCTGGGAGACGCCGCGCTGTTGCGGGACGATCCGCAGTTCCGGGATCATGTGCTGTTTTACGAGTATTTCGACGGCGACACCGGGCGGGGGCTGGGGGCGTCGCATCAGACCGGCTGGACGGGTCTTGTGGCGCTGCTGCTGCACGGGCGGGAATTGGACGATCCCACGCGTATGGATATGCCAACGGGGCAGGGGACGACACCGGGCTGAGGTCCATCTGTCCGGGGCCTCTGTGCCGGCCGCGCCCGGCGTGGCAGACTGCGATCAACGGAGGACCGCCATGAAGATTACCCGTCTGCGTACCCAGGTCGTGCATGTGCCGATCGATCCGCCGATCCTGACCGCGATCCTGGGCTCTATCCGATCGGCCGACTGCGTTCTGACGTTTCTGGACACGGATGAAGGCCTGACCGGCGAGGGCCTTGTGTTCTCGATCAACAACCGGCGGCTGAGCGTGATCCATGACATGGTTCGGCAGTTGGAAGACCTCGTCGTGGGAATGGACCCGCGCTTGGGCGGCGCGCTCAACGCGCAGGCGTGGAAGGAGCTGAATTTCCTTGGCTATGAGGGGGTTTCGATCGTCGGCCTCGCCGCGATCGACAATGCGCTGTGGGATTTGCGGGGCAAGGCCGCGGGGCTGAATGTCGCGCATCTGATCGGCGCGTGCCGGCCCGCTGTTCCCACCTATGCCAGCGGCGGCCTGTGGCTGGGTTCGTCGATCGATGAGCTGCAAAAAGAGGCGCGATCCTTCGTCGAGCGCGGGTTCCGGGCGATGAAGACCCGCGTCGGCCCCACCGATCCGGAACGCATGGTGGCCCGGGTGGCGGCGGTGCGGGAGGCCGTCGGTCCGGACATCGCCCTGATGGTGGATGCCAATCAGCAAATGAGCGTCAAGCAGGCGATCCGGATCGGCCGGATGATGGAGGACCTGAACCTGACCTGGTTCGAGGAGCCGGTGATCTGCCATGACCATGACGGGGAGGCTGAGATCAGGGCCGCCCTCGATACGCCGATCGCCTCGGGTGAAACCGTTTACACGCATCGGGGCGTGCTCGCGATGCTGCAGGCGGGCGCCGCCGACGTGATCATGCCCGACTTGCAACGCATGGGCGGACCGACGGAATTCCTGAAGGCAGGTCATCTGTGCGAGGCGTTTCACATTCCGTGCGCCTCTCACCTGTTCGCCGAGATGAGCCTCGCGCTGCTCGCTTCGTTGCCGGGTGGTTATTACCTGGAACACATGCCGTGGTTCGAGAAACTCTATCGCGAGCGGATCGAACTCGATGCGAACGGACATGCGATCGTGCCGGATCGCCCCGGCTGGGGGTTCAGTTTCGACCCGGATGCGATCCGCCATTTCTCCGGTTGATCACGATCATGCCGATGCGCGCCAGGAACGACGCGCCCGGCCGTAAACGTGAGAGCGACCGGCATTGACCCCGACCCTCTATCCTCGTCATGGCCCCGGGGCCCGCCCGGCCCACCCCCCCCGGGCGGCGCGGGGTTACATTGGCCCCCCGGTCGCCCCGCCCTAAACAACCGGGGCGGGCCCCCCTTAATTAATTTATCCGCGCCCGATAA
>JARLIN010000048.1 GCA_031291715.1 Rhodopila sp.
CCGATCGAAAATCGGCTCCCAATCCTTATTGCGCGCGAAATTGTCGTCGGTGATGAAGAAGCTCTGCACGCCCTGTTTGGCATTGTGTCGAACGATCGCTTCCACGTCGTCGGCGGTGCGGCGGCGCGAGACGCGGCCTTGCACATTGATGATGGTGCAGAAGCTGCACTGGAACGGGCAGCCTCGCCCGGCATCGAACGTCGTCATCCGTCCGGCCGTACGGGCGAGACGATCCCGGGGCAGGTAGGGGATCGGCACGCCGGCCAGGTTCGGCAAAGTGGCCATGTAGTTGTAGAGCGGCCGCAGCGTGCCGCCGGCTGCATCGCGCAGCAGCGCCTCCAGCCCGTCTTCCGCCTCGCCGGCATACAGCGCGATGCAGAGGTCCATCGCCTCCTGCAGCTCCGGCGTGATGGCCGGCAGCATCGCGAGCGTGCCTGAGACGTGGAATCCTCCGATGGCGACATCGATGCCAAGGGCGCGGAACCGGCGCGCCAAGTCCATTGCGCGCGGGTACTGATTGGACTGCACACCGACCAGCCCCACCATGCCGGCGCCAGCCTGGGTTATGTCCTGTGCGATCCGCTCCGGCCGGATCCGGGTGTTAGTCTCGTCATAGGCATCGACGACGATCGAGGTATCCGTGCCCAGAATTTGCCGCGCCGCGCAATCCATCGCCAGCCCATACAACGCGGCCAGGCTGTTGGACGGCATCGAGGAACGGAACCACTGGATGACATAGCCGTCGTCGTCGTAATGCGACGGCTTGATCAATACGAGGCGGAACTGCCTGCACGGATGGGTGATGGATATGACGACGATCTCTCCTGAGTCGTAGCGTCGAACCTGAGTCGCGGCATTGAGCCAAGCACAGTCGGGCCAATACTCGCAACTCAGATCCTTGCCAGGACCAACGACCGTCGTGGATACCGAAAAGCCAAATGCCTAAGTCGGGAGCGAAGGACCGCAAAAGGTTGGGAGGCAACATACAAATCGAGGCATTACCTACAAAGAAGCGTGACCGTATATCGCGAAGCCACATAGATAGTGCGGCCGCGCGGCGTCTTGGATACTCGGGCCGCCAAACGCTAAAGATGACGCCCCAGCCGAAGCAGCAGCCGGTTCGCCGATAATACCGCCTGCGGGTTCAGCCCTTTTTCGATGCGCTCACTTCCGGCCATACCAACCTAAATCCACGAATCTTCTTTGTGCGCTTTGGGCCTTCGCCTTCCTTTGTGTTGAATCTTGGACCTATCGGCCGCACGAACCGACACTTGTCCCCGGGTAACCGTTGCAAACGCGATCACCCCGCAGGCCGGTGGTGGAAATCCGATGGATGATACCTTCGTGATCACGTCTGCGGCGATCGGAACCTGACCCACGCCCGGTGTCCGGCGAATAAGCAACTCGAAGCCGCCTGCCATTCCAAGAGGCGCGGCGAACGCGCATGGTGCACCGTTCATCCGTTGAACTGGGAGGCTATCATGCGATTCAGGACAACCGGAACACTGTTGCTCGGCGCGATGGCACTTGCTGCCTCCGCAGCCGCACAAACCACGCCATCTCCACCGCCAATTATCCGAACAGTTGTCGCCGCAACCAAACTGCCAAGCGTGACGGACGTGCCGCTCCATTTCAAAGTCGTGAGTGTCACTCTTCTGCCAGGCGAGGAGAGCAGCGTCGCGGCGGCCAACGGCATCCTCTACCAGATCTCAGGATCGACCGAGGTCTCGCTCGGTGGCGAGGCCAAAATGCTCCGCGCGGGAGAGGGGCTGTTCGTCGCCGGCGGGAAGACGGCGGTGCTGAAGGCCGGCAGCGGAGGGCCATCGACCCTCCTCCATTTCTTCCTGATCCCCGCTGTGGACCTGGATCGGCCCGCCGAGAAGGCGCCTGCCGCCGTGAGAGAATTATACCGCACGGCGGCACCGATTCCCGACCTGAAGCCAGGCGGTTATGATCTCAATCTGACGCGAGTTACATTTCCGCCGAAGATGCCCGCCAACCCGCCACACTATCGGTCAGGTGCGGCTCTGTACTACATCGTCTCCGGCACGGGGTCCAACACGGTCGACGGCAAAACGGCAGCAAGGGGAACGGGTTCCTTGATCTATGAACCTTATGGCCTGGTGCACCAATGGGGGAACCCAAGCAACGAGCCGCTGATATTCCTGGCCTTCAACATCAACCCGGAACGTGTGGCGGCCGTGCTTCCCGGCGCGCCAGAGAAGCGACAATAGACGACGAGCGTTTGGTCGGGCGTTGGCAACCGGATTTCACCGGTACCATCCGTCTGACTTTTACCGCTACCGCCGTAATTCGTGGATGGGGCTTTCCGCCTCCTCCCGCGACGTGGCCGGCGCCCGTTCAACGAAAAGCCGGCCCTGCTTCGAGGGCGCATTCCAAGGCCGCACGCTGGCCACGCTCGCGGAGACTTGGCTCATGTTCCAACAGCTGGGCTCGGCATGGACTGACGCCGTTGCGCAGGAGCATTGGACGAGCGCGCCGCCAATCAAGTCGGGCTGGCTGCTGGCGGTGCAGAATTCTTAATTTGTGCGCAGGTAGCCTTTGGCGCGAGGGCCTCCAGAATGCGGCACTCGGCAACCGAGCCGCGGCGACATGATCGATCAATATATCCAGTTCGGCACTCACGGCGCTTTGCCGCCCGCAATGTCTCGATGCTTCCATTATCCGTGGCGCGGATCGCCGCCTCGGGCAATCATCAGGTGATGCATTTGATGATGCATACCGTGCGTCAGAACGCCGATGAACCCAAGGCCGTGGAGCTTCAGGATATCCGCAGCCGGTGTCTTCACGGTGAGCGTCGCGCCGGTGTCCGTGGTGACGGCAACAAACTGCCAACCGCCAACACCGTTCATCGTCGCGGCGTGCGCCACGACCATTCTCTGAATCGAGGCTCGTATCGGGCCTGCACCGGAGACGACGAACATCATGCCGCCCTCGACCGTCTCGGTTTTCACGTCGGCATGTAACGTCACGTTATCCATGTCGATGAGATGCTGGCGCAGCGCCTCGATGTTCACCTTGCTCCAGTCGGTCGTCGGGTCTGCCTCCAGAATCTCAACGATCTCCTGAATGGCGGCAAACGCACCCTGACCGGGCTGTGTCGGTATTGCCGCCATTGGTTGGCCAACTTGGGCAGCCGTCATCCCGCCGGGATGGTGGCCCTGCATGGTTTGGGCAGAAGCGAATGCCGGGAGCAGCAAGGCAAGAACAAGGGTCGTACGCCCCATCGTAGTCTCCTTTGATCTCGAGCACCGCCTCCCGGATCGACTTATAGCTTCAGCCGGGGACGCGGACGGTAAGCAATTGCACTAAGTCGTCCACGACAAACCGGGCGTCCAGAATTTCCAGGCCGGCCTCGGAAACGTGTGCTTCTGTGTTGCGATCGAAACCGGCACCATAAGCCCACGCGACCCAAGGCTGCCATACCGCAATGCTGAGGCGACGCAGTCTGCTGCGTGGCCGGACGTATTCCAATAACCGGATGGATCCACGGGGTCGGACAACCCGCCGCAGTTCGCGCAACGCCGGCACCTGCAGATCATTGGCGAGCACACAAAAGAGAAACGTGGCGACGGCCGCATCAAAGGAGGCTGGCGGAAAATCGAGGCGCGTCACGTCCATATGACGCAACTCGACCGTTGCGGCGGACAGTGCGCGCCGGCGTTCGGCGCGCGCGAGCATGGCGGGGCTTAGATCAATGCCGACGACGCGCATATCGCGCGGGTAGAATGGCATGTTACGGCCGGTTCCGACGCCCGCATCCAGAATGTGGCCCGACAGGCCCTCAAATAGCAAAGGCCTGATCCGCCGGTAACGTCCGTATTCAAATGGCAGATCGAGAAGATCATACAGGGGGGCGATGCGCTGATAGCGTTCCAGGGTGGAGGTCACCGGATCGCACTCCCATGGACAACAGCGAGCAATGGAGCAGACATGACGGTGTCACCGCAAGCACCGACGATCACGGGGGCGAAACAGCATACGTCGCCCTCGGTCTTCCGGCCCGAGAACCTGCTGCGCGAGGCGCGCCGGCAGTGGGGTTTGCCGGATGAGTCAGTGCCGGCGGTCTGCGCACTTGATCCGGAGGGCCATATGGTGCGTGCTCTTTTTTAAAGCGCGCGATTCTCCCAGGGCGGCCTGCCCGCCGGCCATAGTTCGATCGTGTAAAGGCGGCGGCCACGGCGTTCAATGCCAATTCTTGCTAACGCACAGAAACACACTCTCAGGTTAGATCATCTCATGCACGACATGATGCCGACCTTCGGCGGGATGATGGCGAGTATGGGGCTGATCTGGCTGCTCGGTATCGTTGTGCTGGTGCTGGCGATTGCTGCGTTGATCAAATACCTCTTCCGGGAATAAGAGCGAACGCAATCCGAGCAGTCACGTGTGGCCCTCGACAATCGGGCCGCCTACATTAACGACCACGTAACGGAAACAGTAGGACGAGAGGGATAGGCAGTTCAGCCTGAGAGCGGTTGGTAAAGAATGCACCAACCCATTGGGTTGATGCGTCCCTCTACGAGTTCGCAGGATCCCGCCTCCATCATCCCCTTTTGTCCGCCCATCATGCCGGCCCCATCTGGCCGCCCATCATGCCGGACCCGGCCCGACCGCCGGCATGGATATAGAATCTGCACATCCCGCACATCTGCATGATATTCGGGCTATCCCGGTAATTTGCGGCGGCTTGGGTGATCTTCTTAGGTGACTCCGCGGCACGGCCACCTCGTGTCAGCCCGGCCATTGTTGAAAGCCGCACCAGCCACGCGCGACGCGAAAGCATTGTGCTTCTCCTCATCCAACTTAAAGTCGAGCGGAATAGCTCGGCTGGCGGATTTTGGGGGCATCAGGTCCAAGAGCTTCAAGAATGCGGCATTCGGCCACTGTGCCGCGCCGACACTGGCGGATAAGCGCTTCCAGTTCCCGGCGCAGCGCGGCTAGGTCGACCAGCTTTCGCGTCACTTCCGCTAGATGCGCGCGGGCTATGGCGTCCACTGCCTCACACGATTGCTCCTTCTGGTCTGCCAGATCGAGCAGCGCCCGAATTTGCTCAATCGAAAATCCCAGGTTGCGCGCGCGCCGGGTGAACGCAAGCCGGCTGACATCCGCGAACGAATAGTCACGGTAATTCCCTGCCGTCCGGGGCGGGGCGGGCAACAGCCCAATACGCTCGTAATAGCGGATCGTCTCCGCGTTGGTGCCTGCCGCACGCGCCAGTTCCCCGATGTTCATCGCCGTCCTTGACCCTATAGTGACTACAAGGTTTATAACACACGCTTTCGCAATCTGCCGAGGCACTTGCATGGCCTGCTGTCACGATCCCGCCTGTTCCTCTACCGCCCGCCCTGCCGCACTAGACAGCCGCAAGTGGCGGCGGACGCTCTGGATTGCGCTTGCCGTCAATGCTGGTTTCTTCGCGGCCGAGGTTGTCGCCGGTGCTGCTGCCGGCTCGGCGGCTCTACAAGCCGACGCGCTCGATTTCTTCGGTGATGCTGCGAATTACGCGATCAGCCTTGGCGTCGCCGGGATGGCGCTGACATGGCGGGCGCGTGCTGCCGTCGCCAAGGGGGGCACCATGCTAGCCTTCGCTCTGTGGGTGCTAGGCAGCATGGCATGGCACGCTCTCCACGGCACGCTGCCGCGCGCTGATGTCATGGGCGTGGTCGGCATCGCTGCCTTGATTGCCAATGGCGGCGTGGCGCTCATGCTCTATCGCTTCCGCACGGGTGACGCGAATATGCGCTCCGTCTGGATTTGCTCCCGGAATGACGCCATCGGCAATGCCTCGGTGCTGCTGGCGGCTCTCGGGGTTTTCGGCTCCGGCACAGGTTGGCCGGATATCATCGTCGCTGCGATCATGGGCGGGCTCGGCCTTCGGGGCGGCTGGCAAATCGTCAGTCAGGCGCGAGTTGAGCTGCGCTCCGCGCCTGTCGGGCAAACAGTCGCTGCCCAATAAGCCTCCGCCTCTTCCCCGCGAGGGCCGATTTCGACAAAATCGTTGACTGTATCACGCGATTCTTCATGTGCGGAATTCTTAAATTCCACACCAAGTGAAAGTCCGCATCGGGCTGGGGGGAGAAATTCAAGCGGAGGCATTACCCACAGAGAAGCTTCGCCGTATGTCACGGATCGACGTGGATGGCGTCGCCGCGCTGGTTTCCCAAGTAATCGGGCAGCCACAGAGGCGCCGGCCGAAGCAGCATCCGCTTCACCGACAATACCGCCTGCGGGTCAAACCTACCGCCGCAATTCGTGGATACGGCTTTCCGCCTCCTCCCGCGACGTGGCTAGCGCCTGCTCAACGATCTCGCGGGAAAAGCCGGCCCGCGCCATCAGGCCCATTTCCTTCATCCGGACGGCGGCGTCGGCATCGTCATCGGTCCGATACGGCCCGATCCGGCGCTTGCGAGCCAGTACCAGCGCCGCCGCCAGTTCGGTTTCCGTGTCGGTGGCGGAGGCGGCCCGGGCGATCTCGGTCCCAACGCCCTTGGCGATCAACCGGGCCTGCACCGATCGGCTCGACTTGCCGGCGCGGATCAGGCTTTTTGCACGCCCCTCGGCGAAACCCGTGTCGCTGACTGCTCCGGCCTTCACCAGGCGGCCGATCACGCCCTCGATCGCGTCCCGTGCGGCGGCGATCGCCGGCGTGGCTGTGTCCGGATCAGGCTGCATCCGCGCCCAGCGGTCCAGGCGGCGGGTCAAGACCCGGCGCAGCCCGGCCTCGGTCGCCGCGTAGCGGGCGAGATGGGACAGCGCCGCCTGGTGCAGGCTGGCCGCATCGGGTGGCGGAGGGGCGTTGTCGGTCGACATGGCGTAACGATGCCCACGGGCGAGGGGGATGCAAGATGTTTCCTCGGTCAGGGACGTGACCGCGGCGACCCTGCGTTGCGTTGGTTCGCAAAGCCCTCGTTTGACAGCGCTTAATCGATCGCCAATGATCGAAGTTTCCTGCGGACCCGCCCCGAAAGGTCGCGGGCGGGTGATCCGTTGGGGAAGACTGAAAACAAGGGTTGAACCCGGATGATTTCCGCGCTGCTACCGAACTACGCACGTGCCGACCTTGCTTTCGAGCGGGGCGAGGGCGCCTGGCTGTGGACGGTGGACGGGCGACGATTCCTGGATTTCGGGTCGGGCATCGCCACGGCCAGCCTGGGACATGGGCATCCGCATCTGGTCAAGGCGATCGCCGATCAGGCTGCCAAGGTGATGCACACGTCTAACCTGTATCGGATTCCCCAGGCCGAGCGGCTGGCGCAGCGGCTGGTGGATGCGACGTTCGCCGACAGCGTGTTCTTCTGCAACTCG
>JARLIN010000436.1 GCA_031291715.1 Rhodopila sp.
ACCGATGCCGGGTCCTGCCCGGCCAGCAACTCGTCTATCAACCCGTTCCGGATGCTCATGGGTCTCTCCAAGCCCAAAGCGGGCTTCACTATGACCCCTGACACAAGATTCCTGGTGGGCTCTGCGGTGATGGAACCGCGGCTCCCGATGAAAGGGCGCGTCCGGCTTGGCGCCTACGAAGGCTCACGCTCGAGCAACCGTTCGTCAGGCAACTTGTCCTGTATAAGCATAGATAACTCTGATAACTCTCGCCCGACCCTGGCTTCACTTTGCTCCCTCGCAGAGGATTCCAGATAGGCTCTCGGGTTGACCGCATCCGCCCGCCGGCACAGTCTCCGGTCCAGCAGAACTACTGGGAGGACCTAGCATGACCATGGACAAAGGCAGCGAAGACAAGCGCCTGCGCTCCCGCCGTTGGTTCGACGATCCGGCCGACCCCGCGATGACCGCGCTCTATCTTGAGCGTTACATGAACTACGGCATCACCTCCGACGAGCTCCGCGGTGGCAAGCCGATCATCGGCATCGCCCAGACCGGCTCGGATCTATCCCCCTGCAACCGCCATCACATTGAGCTAGCTAGCCGCATCCGCGACGGCATCCGCGACGCCGGTGGCGTGCCGCTGGAATTCCCCGTCCATCCGATCCAAGAAACCGGCAAACGGCCGACCGCCGCGCTGGATCGTAACCTTGCTTATCTCAGTCTGGTCGAAGTGCTGCACGGCTACCCGTTGGATGGCGTGGTGCTGACGACTGGCTGTGACAAGACCACGCCCGCCTGTCTGATGGGCGCGGCCACGGTCAACATCCCCGCCATCGTCCTATCCGGCGGCCCGATGCTGGACGGCTGGTGGAAAGGACGCCTGTCCGGCTCCGGCACTATCGTGTGGGAGGGACGGAAACTATTCGCCGAAGGCAAGATTGGCTACGACGAGTTCATGCAGATGGTATCCTCATCCGCCCCCTCGGTGGGGCATTGCAATACGATGGGTACCGCGACCTCAATGAACTCCCTGGCCGAGGTGCTAGGCATGTCCCTGCCCGGCTGCGCCGCCATTCCGGCGCCGTATCGGGAACGTGGGTGGATGGCGTTCGAGACTGGCAAGCGCATCGTCGGGATGGTAAGGGAGAACCTCCGTCCGTCCGACATCATGACGAAAAAGGCATTCGAAAACGCGGTGGTCGCCGCCGCGGCGCTGGGTGCGTCCTCGAACTGCCCCATCCATATGGTCGCCATCGCGCGTCACATGGGCGTCGAGCATAATCTGGATGATTGGCAGCGCCTGGGGCCGGACGTTCCGCTACTGGTCGATCTGCAACCCGCAGGCCGTTTTCTGGGGGAAAAATTCCATCGCGCCGGTGGCGTGCCCGCGGTGCTGAAGGAACTGCTGGCCGCAGGCAAACTGCATGGCGACGTGCGCACCGTGACAGGCCGCACGTTGGCTGAAGACCTGGCCGAGGTGCCCGATGGCGACCGTGAGGTGATCCGCTCGTACGGCAACCCATTGCTGGAAGCTGCCGGCTATGTCGTGATGTCGGGCAACCTGTTCGACAGCGCGGTGATGAAGATCAGCGTCATCGATAAGGAGTTCCGTGAGCGCTTCCTGTCCAATCCCGAGCGGCCTAACGTCTTTGAAGGCAAGGCCATCCTCTTCGAAGGGCCGGAGGACTATCACCACCGGATCGAAGACCCCGACCTGGGCGTCGACGATCAATCTGTTCTGATTATCCGTAACTGCGGCCCGGTCGGCTATCCCGGCAGCGCCGAGGTGGTGAACATGCAACCGCCGGCATCACTGCTGAAACGCGGCATCAACACCCTGCCGACGATGGGTGATGGGCGGCAGTCTGGCACTTCGGGTTCGCCGTCGCTTCTGAACGTGTCGCCTGAAGCGGCGGTGGGAGGCGGCCTGGCGATCCTGAAGACCGGTGATCGGATCAGGATCGACTTGAACCGCCGGCGCGTTGATGTGCTGCTGCCGGACGGTGAACTGGAGGCGCGGAAGGCGGTCTGGACTCCACCTAAGCTGGTCTCCATGACTCCGTGGGAGGAGATCTATCGGTCGATGGTCGGACAGCTCGGCACAGGCGCCTGTCTGGAGGCGGCGACACTCTTCCTGAATGTCATCGAAACGCGGGGTGAAGCGCGGAACAATCACTGAGCGTCGTGACATTCAGGGCCGCGGTCGCCGGCGCATTCCGATCAGTAGCTGAAGAATCGGGACAACTATCTGGGTGAGGCTCAGAGCGCTGCCCATTCCCTGAAGGGCTTTGCTCCGGATCTCCAGTGCCTCTCGTTCGATACGGCTCGGGCCGGAGCGGCTGGCTAACAGCCCCAGGACGATGGCGACAAGCAGGTCAGCGCCGCCGAGGATCGCTGTGGTCATGAGAAAAGTCTGCTCGGCGCTGATCCTGATCCAATGCCAGGCACCGATGTGTACGAACACGACAGTGCCCATAACGAACATGAGGGCGACGAGCGCGAGAACGCCCCGCGTAACGATGCGGACGAACATGCCACGCAGGCGGAGGCTCTCGGCCTCGGCCGCGATGCGCGCAAGCTTAAATGGCTTCATCTATCAGCGCATCATGCGACCGATAACCCACCCAACGGCGGCGGCGATCATGATCGCGATGATTGGCTGGTCTTTCACTCGGCCCGAAACGGCCTGAGCCTGATCGCGGACAACGCCGCTCGCGGTATGCACGGCGCTTTCAGCTCTGCCTGCGAAATCCGCCAAAGCCGGTGTGACCCGGTCTTTCATGAGCGTCTCGACCTGCTCGCGCAGCCGAGCAATCTGGGCTTGCGCATCTTCGAGTTTGCCGTGGGTGTCGGTGGCGAGCGTCATGAGGTCACTCCTATCGAATGCACTTCGGGATGAAACGATAGGTAAGCAATGTCGTTCCCCAACGAAACCCTAACCTCCGCACGGTTACGCGAGGTGGCAGACGGGCGCTATTCCGCCGGCTGCCCTTCCAGGCTTTCCAGCGACCGCCCCCTGGTTTCCGGCAGCATCAGAAGCGCCACGATCATCAAGGCCAGCCCGCAGAAGGTAAAAAGTGCAATCGCCGCCGCCAGGCCGAGGCGGGCGGCCAAAAAGCCTACCATGGCCGGAAATACCGCCCCAATGCCGCGGCCGACATTGTAGCAGAAACCTTGCCCGACGCCACGGACGGCGGTGGGAAAGAGCTCGGTCATGAACGGCCCCATCGGAGAGAACATCATCAGGTTGATATATCCCAGCAGGAATCCGACCGGCAGGATGAGGTCGTTGCTGAGCGGCGCAAACAGGTACACCAGCATTAGAATGACGGAGCCTATGGCCGACACCATGAAGGTGGATTTTCGGCCGATCGCATCCGAGAGATAGGCGCCGGACAGAAAGCCGAAAAACGCGCCTAGGATCAATACCATAAGATAGCTGCCCGTTCCGACAGATGTCAGATGGCGAGCGGTTTTCAGGTAGGTTGGAAGGAAGGTCGTCAAGGCATAGCTCGACCCCTGCGCGCCCGTTACCATCAACGCGACCCGCCAAGTCGTAGATAGGTAAGGCGTCTTAAGAGCGGAGAACAAATGCAGGAAGGCGGGGGTGCCAGTGGCGCGGTGCTGAATCGCGGGCTCCTCAACGTACCGACGAATCCAGAAGACCAGGGCGGCAGGAGCAAGGCCGATCCAGAACAAGACCTTCCAGGCGATCGCTTCCGGTAAGGTTGCCGACAGCATCGTGTACAACAACGCAGCCGCGCCCCATCCGACCGACCACCCCGTCTGCACCAGGCCGACTGCTCGGCCACGGTATTTGTCGCGGATGACCTCGCCCATCAACACGGCGCCGGCGGCCCATTCGCCGCCAAAGCCAAGCCCTTGTAGTGCTTTGAGGATGAAGAGCTGATTGAAGTCCTGTGCGAAGCCGCAAAGGAAGGTGAAACAGGCATACCAGAGGATCGTCACCTGCAAGACGCGTACCCGGCCGAAGCGGTCGGACAACGCTCCCGCGATCCAGCCGCCGACCGATGATACGACAAGTGTGACTGTCGCGAGGACACCGGCGTCGGCCGTGGTGATCCCCCAGATGGCAAGCAGGGAGGGGATCACGAAGCTGAAGATTTGCACGTCCAGCGCATCCAGCGACCAGCCGCCGAAGCAGGCGGCCATGGTGCGACGCTCTTTGGGGGTCAGATCGTTGAACCAAGCCAGCATTTGTTTTCTCCCAGGACTTTATTTCGGCCTTGTGGGAGCAAGTGAAGCGCGGGTGAAAAATAGAAGCAAGCGCTGGCCGAGTTGAACAACATGCTCCGCGTCCACGTCACCGCTCGCGGTTTCCTTTGTCATGGCTGGATTTGCAACGTCACACGGACCGCGCCTATCGCGTTATCGCAATCGTGGGAACGTCGGCCATCAGCCATGTCGATGCGGTCCAGTACGCTATAGTGCGTTGGTGCAGGAATGACCTGCTATCTTCGTGGTTTGAGGTGATCAGATGCGGGGAGAAATAGAGGATAGCGAGGCCCGGTATTATCAGGTGACGATGAAGGTCGGCTTCCTGCTGGAGAATTTAGGTTCGTGCTTTCATTACGCTGATACGGACGGACACTGCGGACCGCTCATCCAAGGGTAATGATCGTGTTCCTGGCGCGCGTCAGGCCCGGACGATGGGCCCCGATCGTGGGGTGACCTGCGGCGTGAAATCCCCTAAATCTTGCCCAATGGCGAACCGGCGGCCTCGGCAGGGGGAAACATCCTATGGCATCAATGATCGGTAAGACAGCGTTCATAACGGCGGCCGGCCAGGGGATCGGGCGAGCCACGGCGAAGGCCTTCGCCGTGGCTGGGGCGCGTGTCATCGCCACAGACGTGGATACACGGAAACTGTCGGGTTTGGGGGCGGATTCGATCAGTACTGTAGGCCTGGATGTCCTCGACCCGACGGCGATCGGCCGCGTCGCCCAGGACGTCGGCCCGATCGATATTCTGTTCAACTGCGCCGGCGTGGTTCATCAGGGCACTCTGCTTGAAGCAAGTGAAGCCGACTGGTCTTTCGCCTTCGACCTGAACTGTCGGTCGATGTTCCGGACCATGCAGGCATTTCTGCCGGGCATGCTGAGCCGTGGCTGCGGGACGATCATCAATATGGCGTCGGTGGCATCAAGCCTGAAGGGCGTGCCGAACCGCTTCATCTACAGTGCGTCGAAGGCAGCGGTGATCGGCATGACCAGGTCCGTCGCCACCGATTACGTGGCGAAGGGAATTCGTTGCAACTGCCTGTGCCCCGGGACGGTCGAGACTCCCAGTTTGAACGAACGCATCGTCGCGAATGCCGCCGCCGCGGGCTCGATCGATGCCGCCCGCGCCGCTTTCGTGGCGCGACAGCCGATGGGCCGGCTTGGTACGCCAGAGGAGATTGCGGCGCTAGCGGTCTACCTGTCCGGCGACGATGCTCAGTTCATCACCGGGCAGGCAATCGTCATAGACGGCGGTTTGACACTCTAATCCGAACACGGGGAGAACTCTATGAAACTGTTGCGCTACGGTCAGGCTGGGGCCGAAAAGCCTGGTCTGTTCGCCAATGACGGCACGATCCGCGATCTGAGCGGCATTGTCCGTGACATCGACGGGTTCGCTTTGTCAGAGGCATCGCTGCGAATGATCGCCAGTGTCGATCCAGGCAAGCTGCCGAAGGTCGAGGGTAATCCGCGGATCGGCCCCTGCGTCGTTCGGCCGGTAAACTACGTCTGCATCGGTTTGAACTATGCAGACCATGCTGCGGAAACCGGCAATCCGATCCCGAAGGAGCCGATCGTGTTCTTGAAGTCGCTCAGCGCCTTCACCGGTCCGAACGATGACGTGAAACTTCCGCGCGGCTCCAAAAAGTTGGACTGGGAAGTGGAACTGGGCGTGGTGATCGGGAAGACTGCCCGCTACGTTCCAGAGAACGAGGCGATGGATTATGTCGCCGGCTATTGTGTTTGCAACGACGTCAGCGAGCGCGAATACCAGATGGAGCGCGGGGGCACGTGGGACAAAGGCAAGGGCTGCGAAACCTTCGGCCCGACAGGCCCTTGGATGGTGACAAGGGATGAGGTCAGCGACCCGCAGGATCTGCCGCTATGGACCGAGGTGAACGGCAAGCGCTTTCAGGACGGGTCCACACAGACGATGATCTTTGGGGTCCAGAAGCTCGTCAGCTATGTCAGCCATTTCATCACATTGCACCCAGGCGACGTGATCGCGACCGGCACACCGCCTGGCGTCGGCGTGGGTGTGAAACCGGAACCGATCTTCCTAAAGGCTGGCGACGTGATGCGGCTTGGCATCGAGGGGTTGGGCATCCAGACCCAGCGTGTTGTCCCTGCTTAGATTGGATCGTTCGACGAAGGATGAGGGCGAGCCCACCAGGAATCTTGTGTGAGGGGTCATAGTGAAGCCCGCTTTGGGCTTGGAGAGACCCATGAGCATCCGGAACGGGTTGATAGACGAGTTGCTGGCCGGGCAGGACCCGGCATCGGTGATGCGCCAGGACGGCTTGCTGGGCGAGGTGAGGAAGGCGCTGTTGAACCGGCTGATGGCGGCGGAGTTCGAGCACCATCTGACCCAGGAGCGGGCCGCGGGCGAAGGCAAAAACCACCGCAACGGCAGCACACGCAAACGCGTCCTGACCGATGACAGCCACGTTGAGGTGACCATCCAGCGTGACCGAGAAGCCCGCTTCGATCCTGTGCTGATCGGCAAATACCCGTGCCGGCTATCGGGTTTCGACGACAAGGTGATCTCGCTCTACACGGGTGGCATGAGCACGCGTGAGATCCAGGGGCACCTCGAGGAGATCTACGGCGCGGAGGTTTCGCCGCAGTTGATCAGCACGATCACCGACGCGGTTACGGCGGAGGTCACCGAATGGCAATCGCGCCCGCTGGAACCGCTGTATCCGGTCCCGCATTCGGTTGGCGTATGCCAAGCATACCCGAATGCGAAGGTGATGTTCCTCGACGCGATCCGGGTCAAGGTCCGCGACCAGGGCACGATGTGCAACAAGGCTGTCTATCTCGCGCCAGGCATCACTCCGGATGGCCGCAAGCATATCCCGGGACTGTGACGGGCTGAAAGGCTTCCCCGAGGTGATCAACGCCGCCTTCCCGCAAACCCTGGTGCAGACCTGCATCGTCCATCCGCTGCGCAATTCCCTGGCCGACGTGTCCTGGCAGGACCGCCGGCAGGTGGTAGCGGCCCTGAAGCCGATCTTCCAGGCGCCCACGGCGGACGCGGCGCTGCTGGCGTTGGGTGACTTCGAAGTCGG
>JARLIN010000437.1 GCA_031291715.1 Rhodopila sp.
AAATGATCCGATCCGCGGCATCAGCCAGGCCGGCGCGAAGCTCGGCGGACACTGCACCGTCAGCAGATCGGTGAAGCCATGCTCGCTCACCAGCTTGGCGGCATGATCGATCTGCCCGAAGGCGCCGGCCACCTGATGGTAGAACGTCCTGCCGGCGTCGGTCAGCACCACCCGGCGGTTGAAACGATGGAATAGCGTCACGCCGAGGTGCCGCTCCAGCGAACGAACCTGGTGCGAAATGGCCGAGGGCGTGAGGGCCAGTTCGTCACCGGCGCCCTTGAGCGAAAGGAGCCGCGCCGCGACCTCGAAGGCTTGCACGGCGCGCAAGGGCAGGGTGGTCATCAGATGATCCTTATTGATCCGAACGGCAAATTCATTGCATTTGTGCGCCCCAAAGTCACCTTTTAGTGTGTTTGTGCGGGGCTGAGCCGCAAATGCCGTCGGGCTGGCGCTGTGCGTTGCCCGACCGAAAAATGACGATGGAGGAGGAACACCTCGATGCAAGAAAGCAGTGACGTGCCGCAGAGACGCTGGCGCCGCATCATTCCTGTCGCATTCCTGATGTACACAATCGCCTTCATCGACCGGAACAACATCAGTTTCGCGTTCCCCGGCATCCAGCATGATCTCGCGATCGATGCCACCTATGCCGGCATGGCGGCGGGGATTTTCTTTATTGGATACCTCTTTCTGCAAATTCCGGGCGCCATCATTGCCGAGAAATTTGGCGCCAAGCGTTTCGTGACGGTTGCCCTGATCGTCTGGGGTGTGGTCTCGATGTGCACTGGGTTGGTGCAGAACGTTCACCAACTGCTGGGCGTGCGTTTCCTTCTTGGTGTCGTCGAAGGCGGCGTGTCCCCGGCGACGATGATCCTTCTGTCGAAGTGGTTCCCGATCGCCGAACGGTCACAGGCAAACGCCTACTGGTATCTGTGCATTCCGTTTTCCTCGATCGTGATGTCGCCGCTCTGCGGTTTGATTTTGACCTATGCGGACTGGCGCATGATGTTCTTCCTCGAGGGCCTGCCGCCGCTGATCTGGGCCGTCGTCTGGTGGTATTTCATCGACGATGATCCGGCCACCGCGACCTGGCTGCCCGAACCCGAGAGGGAGTACCTGACCACCACGCTCACCGCCGAGCGGGGGGCCATCCGCAAGCAATCCGGTTCCACGCGTGAGGCGCTCACCAGCAGCAACCTGTGGATCCTCGTCGTCGTATTCTTCCTGATCCAGATCGGCTTCTACGGCTACGGACTGTGGCTTCCGACCCTCGTGCGCTCGGTATCCGGTGGCAGCAACATCACCGTCGGCCTGCTCTCGGCATTGCCGTGGATCGCCGGCATGGCCGGTGCGTTGCTGATGGCGCGCCACGTCGACGTGACCGGCAAGCGCCAGCAAGGCATCGCCATCGCCATGATCGGCGGCGCCTTCTTCCTGCTGTTGTCGGTGGCGTTCGGCCAGCCGCATCCGGTGCTCGCAATCGGTTCCATGGTCCTCTGCATGGGCTTCCTCTACTCCTACATCGGTGTGTTCTGGGCGACACCGACGACCTTCCTGACCGGAACCGCGCTCGGCGCGGGCATCGGCATCATCAATTCGCTGGGCAATCTTGGCGGGTTCCTCGGTCCCTTCGTCGTCGGCTTCCTGATCGACAGGACGCACTCGTTCATCACCGGCGTCGTGTTCCTGGCCGGTGCCCTGGTTGCCGCCGGTCTGCTGATTTTCCTCTTCCGCGCCCGCCCGCCGGTAGTTGCACAAGCGGCGGAATAACCGACCAAGGTCTGGTGTTCCGACCCCCGCGAGGTCATTCGTCAGGGTCGGAACATTGGTGCGATGCCCGCAGCACGAAGGAGACGTTCATGAGTCTAAGCGAAGCGGCCACGCGGGTCGTGGCCGAGCGCCTGCGCCACTTGGAATCGGTCCGCGATCATGTGGTGATCGACGGCGATACCCACCCCTCCGATCCCGCCACCTACAGCGGCGCGGTGCGTGAGCGCCTGCGCCAGAGTCCCAATTACTATCAGGGCCGCCCGATCAGCGCCGCGGAACTCGTGCGCGACATGGACCTGGCAGGGGTCGATATGGCGTTGTGCTGGCAGAACCCGGCCGTGCTCGCCTACGGCCCTGACCAGGCCCGCAACTTCGACCTGCTGCTCGCGGCCAACCAGGCGATTGCCGGCATCGCGATGCGCTACCCTGGCCGCATCATTCCCGCGGGCTGGACGGACCCGAAAGCCGTGGGCACGGCACGCGCCGCTGAAATCGTGGAGATTTGCGTCGAGGAATGGGGCTTTCCGATCATCAAGTTGAACCCGGCGCAGAATGGCTACCAGATCGACGACGCCGTGGTGCTGACCCTGGTCGATCAGATCGTCGCCCTCGGCGCGGTGCCCGCATTTCACTTCGGCGCCGACACGCCGTTCACGCCTGCCGCCGGCCTTCGCACGATTGCGTTGCGTCATCCCGACCATCCGGTGATCGGCGTCCACATGGGCGGCGGCGGTGCCGGCTACATGGAAGCGGATGCGCTTTATACGGCGGCACGTGAGCTTGGGCTGCAATGTCCCAACGTGTTCTTCGTCATGAGCGCCAAGCGCGACACGCATATCGAAAGCGACCTGATCGCCTACCGTGCCGCCGGGGCGCCATGGCGGCACAATCTGGCGGTGGCCAGCGACGCGCCTTATGGCCGGGTCTGCTGGAATTTCGGCGGCTTCCGGGCGATGTTCGACGCCCTCGCCAAAGCGGAAGGGCACAGCGATCCGCGGCTGAGCGCCAACCCCGGTCTGTTCGATCAGGATACGGTGCGGGATTTCATGGGCCGGAATCTCGCCGATCTGGTGATCGGGGCGTACCGGCGGATCGGCGCCATGGGAGGTGCCGCGGCTGGGTAGTCAACCCGGATCTCCCAGAGGTCCGGCATCCCGCTTGTACGAATCTGTCGATTCTACATGTGATATCAATATGTTGTGGCTGGCATGGCGGCGGGTTCCTAAAGCTCCCGCCGGGTGAATCGAAAGGCGGCTCGCTGGGGGGTCGATTTCAGCCGCCGTCTCGACCGGTCAGAAGGGCCGATTCGAGCCCGGATGGCTGACCAGCGAAGCCAACCTTGCGGTACCGGCCGATCGGGCCGTTGCGGGACGCGGGAAGCTGGACCTAAGTTACCCTTATCGTGGGCGTATAGGCCGCTCACCGGGGGAATCCCGGCTTGTATGATCGAAAGTCAAGGCTCGGCGTCAGGTCCCGACCAGTGCGCAGGCGACCCATCGGGGAAAGGCCGGTCTCTGTGGGAAATCTCGAGTGACAACGAAGCGCGACGTTTTCGGAAAAATGACGATCCTCTTCAATGCCCCCCGCCTTTTGTTCCGCCGAAGCGGCGTCTTGATAAAGGTGGGCCAGAGAACGAATATACCTTATATAGAGCTCAACAAAACCAACCTTGAAAGCAAATCATTCGGGTCGTTTTACCTGGCTCTTATCATATTCTTCCACGCCGCCGGCTGGGAATTCGGTGTATACAGATCGTTGGCGCTGATGGCCATGCTGCTGCTGGTCCTGACTGCGGCTTTTGTGTCGAGCCGGCCGGACCTGGCGGCAGTGCGATGGATGCGCACCGTCCTTCCCCGCTGTACGCTCGTCGCCAGCCTCGTTCCGTTGCTCTACGCGGTGCGCAGCGCCAGCGGCGCTTTCCGACTCACCAACGCCATCCACCGCGTGCGCACGTTCGACAGTTTGATCGTTGGCTGCGTGATCCTGGCCGTCTTTCTGTCAGTCCGCGCCCCGGGTCTGCGGGATCGGCCCGCGTTCCGGAACGCGGTGTCGCTGGTGTTGGTCGGGTCGCTGCTCATTCCCTTGTCCAACATCGTCCAGGGCCTGGCTGGGTACGGACTCTATGATATCGCGACGACCACGGCCGATGCGGCGAGAGCAATGTGGGGGGGACTCAATCCTTACGATTTGCCTATCGACATTAGTGGAGCTGAATTTGTTCACAACAATGCATATAGTGGTTATAAATACCTGCCAACCATGGCGATATTCTATGGGGTATTCGGGTTTTTTTTGGGTATCAGAGGAATTGTAACCGCCAACATCATTCTGTACGTTGCGATGGCGGTTGCCATCTTCTGCCTGTGTCGCAGGCTGGCCGGGCAGGCCAGTTGGCTTGCGGTCACACTCTTCCTGTGCACCCCTATCAATTCGGTGGAATCGCTCGCCGATGGCGCGACCGACATTGCGCCCGTTTTTTTCGTCCTCATGGCGTTTTTGCTGTGGGGCCGGTCGTCGTTCCTCGCGGGCATCCTGATTGGACTAAGCATCTCGATGAAGCCTGTTCCAGGCATCTTCGCAGCAACGCTGTGCATCCCGTTAAACAGAGCGGAATGGTGGCGTTACCTCCTGGGCATCGTAGTCGGCGCGTTGCCGGCTTTGCCTTATCTTGTCTGGTCGCCCAACAGTTTCATCGACAATGTTTTCTTTTTTAACATGATTCGTCCCCCCGATACCACCACCTGGCGTTACTACGCGCCAGCCTGGGCCGGGCAGGTTGCCATGATGGCGTCGCTGCTGGCATTCGCGGGCCTCACCGTCTGGTGCCTGGTGGCGCGGGCAGGTCTGCTGGCACGACTTTACGCATTCTTCGCAGTCACGGTCGCCGTTCTCCTGGCGGCTCCGAGCGATCACGACAATTACGCCATCTGGTGGACGCCGGTGCTGGTCATTCTTCTCGGCACGCTGGGCGCACGACCAAGTGAACCAGAAAAGGGTGCCAGGGACCTGGCACGATCAAGCGAGGCCAGGGGTCGTGGGCCCCTGGCCTGCGCTTTCTATGCCGCCTCGGCCAGGTGGCCGTTGACGAGCAGTCCGTCCGACCCCGCCGAGACGCGCACGGTCTCGCCGTCCTTCACGCTGCCATCGAGGATATATCCGGCCAGCACGTTCTGCAGGCTGCGTTGGATCACGCGTTTCAGCGGCCGTGCGCCGTATACCGGGTCGTAGCCTTCGCCGGCCAGCCAGTCGGTGGCGGTGTGGTCCAGTTCCAGCGTGATGTTCCGATCGGCCAGCAGCTTGCGCAGCCGCGCCAGCTGGATGTTCACGATCGCCGCCATGTCGGAGCGCTGCAGCCGGCGGAACAGGATGATCTCGTCCAGCCGGTTGAGGAACTCCGGCCGGAAATGCGCGCGCACGATGCGCATCACCTGGCCCTGCACCATCGCCGCCGGCTCGCCTTCCGCCTGGTGCGCCAGCACGTCCGAGCCCAGGTTGGAGGTTAAAACGATGATGGT
Organism: Rhodopila sp.; assembly: GCA_031291715.1. Taxonomy (GTDB): domain Bacteria; phylum Pseudomonadota; class Alphaproteobacteria; order Acetobacterales; family Acetobacteraceae; genus Rhodopila. Next base: position 5,286 of record JARLIN010000437.1, read on the forward strand.
GTTCTTGAAGTCGACGGTGCGGCCCTGGCCGTCGGTCAGGCGACCATCGTCAAGCACCTGCAACAGCACGTTGAACACGTCCTCGTGGGCTTTCTCGACCTCGTCGAACAGGATCACCTGGTAGGGCCGGCGCCGCACCGCCTCGGTCAGCACGCCGCCCTCATCGTACCCGATGTAGCCAGGAGGCGCGCCAATCAGCCGCGACACGGCGTGCTTCTCCATGAACTCGCTCATGTCGATGCGCACCATGGCCCGTTCGTCGTCGAACAGGAATTCCGCCAGCGCTTTGGTCAACTCCGTCTTGCCCACGCCAGTGGGGCCGAGGAACAGGAAGCTGCCGATCGGCCGGTTCGGATCCTGCAATCCGGCGCGAGCACGGCGCACCGCGTTGGCAACGGCTTTCAACGGTTCTTCCTGACCGATGACCCGCTTGCGCAGTTC
>JARLIN010000049.1 GCA_031291715.1 Rhodopila sp.
CGTGCAGGCCCAGCGCCCGGGCGGAATCGCTGGTCAGCCGCCGGATCGCCCATTCCACCTGCTTCTTCGGCCCGCGGGTGCGGTCCCGCGTCCAGTGCGTCAGCATATAGGTAATGGCGGATGCATCCGTCAGCACCCCCACATGCGCGCCCCCGTCACCCAGCCCCACGATGGTGTTGGGATGCCCGATCATGTCGGCCACTGTGTCGAGGTTGCCGTAGGTGTAGTTGGACAGCGGCCGGTACAGGATCGCGCGGCCGTTGTTCTCCAGCAGCCAGTCGTACACCACCTCCTGCGGGTCGCGCCCCTGCCGCGCCGCCTCGGCGGCCACGGACCGATCCTCCGGCGGCTCGTAATCAGCGGGATCGCCGAGCTTGAAGATGCGGTTCCAGTTGGTCACGCGCTTCCTCAGCACCGGATCGCCGCAGCTCTCGGAAAGGATCTGCGCCCGGAACCCCGGCTGGCGCAGGACTTCCAGTTTTCCAGCGAACGGAAGTCCGGAAATTGTCTCCCAACTCGGCCGACCCAGGAACGGGTTCTGCGAGATCTCGAACCCCAGCATAACCCCGGTCGGCCGCGTCAGCACCTGTCCGAGCATCGGCAGCCCCTCGGCATTGGCATCGGCGATCCGCCCGACGATGCGCCGCCACTCCTCCGGCTTCGCGTCGCGCTGCAGGATGGTGATCGCCATCGGCCGGTGCGACCGCCCGACCAGCCGCCTCAGCATGTCGAACTCCGGATCGGCGTTATCGAAATCCGAAATCACCTGCATCCACCCGGCATCGATCCCGCGCAGCGCATCGGCGATGGCGCCCAGTTCCGACTCTTCGGAACGCAGCGTGGGAATAGACTCGCCGGCCAGCGTCTTATGGTTGATCGTGCGAGAGGTGGAGAAGCCGAGCGCGCCCGCCTGGATCCCCTCCACCGCGATCCGCGCCATCGCCGCCTGGTCCGCCGGCGTGGACGGCTCCAGATCTGCGCCGCGCTGGCCCATCACGAACACCCGCACCGCCGCGTGCGGCACCTGCGTCGCCACATCCAAATCGTAGCGCCGCGCGTCCAGCGCGTTCAGGTAGTCCGGAAAACTCTCCCAGTTCCACGGCAGACCTTCGGTCAGCACCACTTCGGGGATGTCCTCCACCCCCTCCATCAGCTTCACCAGCATGTCCCGCTGGTCCGGCTTGCACGGCGCGAACCCCACGCCGCAATTGCCGATCATCGTGGTCGTCACGCCGTTCCACGAAGTCGGCGTGATGCTGCCCGACCAGGTCACCTGCGCATCGTAATGCGAATGCGGATCGATGAACCCGGGCGTCACCAATTGGCCCTTGGCGTCGATTTCCTGGTCCGCCCGTCCGGTCACCTTGCCGACCTGCGTGATCTTGCCGCCGGCGATGGCGACATCCGCCTCGAACGGCGCGCCGCCGCGCCCGTCCACCACGGTGCCGCCGCGGATGATGAGTGTGGAATCGTTCGACATGCTCGCGTTCCCCTCTACATTTCCAGTTTGCTGGTGGTCCCGGTTTCGTCGGCCAGCTTCTTCAGCGCCGCCCAGGTGGAATCCTCCACCGGAATGCCGTCCCGCTTGCGCTCCACTTCCTTCCGGTGCTCGATCTCGCCGGGATAATACACCTCGGAGAAGCCTTCCGCCGGCGGGGTGGATTTCAGGTAGTGCGCGAACTCCGTCACTTCCTGCTTGAACACGCCCAGGTCACGGAACGCCGCGACATTGAACACCGCCATGAAGCAGCCATCGTTATGCCGGCCGGTCGGCTCGATGCCGTAGCCAAGTCCCGTCAGCAACCCGGCGAAGATCTCCACCATGGAAGCCAGCCCATAGCCCTTGTAGCCCTCGGACCCGCCCAGCGGCAGCAGCGCGCCGTCCGGCTTGAACTTCTTCGGATCGGTGGTCGCCTTGCCCTGCCCATCGACGATCCAGCCTTCCGGAATGGACTGCCCGCGCGCGATCGCCAGGCTTATCTTGCCGGCCGCGACGGCGGAGGTCGCCATGTCCAGAAACAACGGCCCCTCCAGATTGGACGGCACGGCGAACGAGATCGGATTGGTGCCGAGCCGCGCCTTGGCGCCGCCATACGGCGCCACATGCTTCGGGCTGCGCCCGCTATCGGCCGTAATCATCGCGAACAGGCCTTCCTTCTGCGCCATCAGCGGATAGGAAGCGAGCCGCCCGATATGCCCCTGGCGGAACACCGTGCAGGCCGCGACGTTCTGCTTCTTCGCCTTCTCGATCGTCAGCTTCATCGCCCGCTCGGTGGCCACGTAACCATATCCCCAGTGCCCATCGACAACGGTCGTCGTCGGGCTCTCCTGGGTAATCACCCACGGCGCGCCCGGCACGATATGGCCCACCTTCACGCGGTCGATATAGGTGGGGATCTGGATGATGCCGTGGCTGTCATGCCCGGCCAGATTGGCCTCGATACAATGGCGAGAAACGATCTCCGCCTCGTCCACCGGTGTTCCCGTAGCCTCCAACAGGGTCCGCGAGATATGGTTCAAGCGTGCTGCCTGGACTGTCGGCATGGTCGGTATCCTCCTGGGTGGGGCTTTTTCTGGCAAACAGCACAAGTCCGATCCGGGTCGAAGTCAAGGCTCCAAAGCGGAAACCTCTATCGCCGCGGATCACAGACCGGCGTCCTCCAACCGGGCGGAGATCTGCCTCGCGGAATCGAGCGCCAACGCCGACAGGAACTCGGTATCGCGATCCGTTACCTCGCTCCGGATGCGCACGAGAACCAGGCTGCCCGTGATGATTTCAGGCGCGGCGAAGATCGGCGCGGCGATCCCGATCAGCTCCGTATCGATATCGCTCGCGACCGCGACGCCGCGCTTGCGCACGGCCTTCAGCAAGTCACGAAATTCCGGCCATCTGGTCCCGAGCCCTGCGGCGGCGATATCCCCCGCATGCTGCAGGAACAGCCGCCGCAGGTGCTTGGACGGCAGATTGGCGAGAATGATGCGCGAAGCGGAGCTGCGAAACAGGGAGAACGGCCGGCCGCGGTCGAAGCTGGTCCGGATGCGCGGATCCGAGCGCTCCTCGAAGATGCTGAAGACCCGCAACCCGTAATAGCGGCACAGCAACTGGGTGCCGGCAACCTGGTCCCGCTGCGCCGCCATCACGCCGGGCGCGACCCGCAGCACGGGGTCCGCGACCCGCATCTGCCGGTCCAGTTCGATGATCCGCGGCCCGAGCGCATAGGCGCCGCCGCCCAGCTGCGACAGAAAGCCGGACGCCATCAGGGCTTGCAGGTATCGATAGATCGTCGCCCGGGACGCCGCCAGCCGCTCGGCCATGCGCTCCGTGGTCCAGACGGGCTCCGCTTCGGTGAAAAGGTCCAGAACCCCAAGCACGCGGCTGGACGTGCTGACGGGGTCTGCCACGGAAAGATCGGATGGTTCGCCGTCAGCCATGAAGCGGGTTTCCCATAAAGCGGGGTTCCAGGGATGCGGCCGGCACCATGCCTTCCGCGCAACAGCGAGATTATCACCATATTCTCATTTAACAAGAATACTTGACCTATCCTACTAAATGCGGAAAAAGGGAAATCCCAAGGGCCGCACGGCCGCCAAACCCGGCGGGGGCACCCAGGTCGGAAACGGAGACAACCCATGAAGATCAAGCTTCATCACCTGAACCTATGCTCGAAGGATGTCCCGGCGATGGACGAGTTCTATCGCACGGTCCTCGACCTCGAGCCCGAACCGTCCCTGAGCAGCGCCCGCGTCACCGCGCAGGGCTATGCCGGCAACGTGGCGTTCGTGACTGACGGGAACATCCAGATGCATCTCGCCGAACAGGACCTCGCCGTCGGCTTTCGCACCGGCAACGCCGTTAACCCCTTGCACCGCGGCCACATCGCCTTCCGGACCGACGACATGGCAGCCGTCAAGCGGCGCCTGGAGGAAAAGGGCGTCCCCTATTCCGATTACGGCAACTGGGCGATGAACGGCTGGTATCAGATATTTTTCTACGATCCGGACGGAAACTGCATCGAAATCCACCAGGCCGCCGAGTAAAG
>JARLIN010000438.1 GCA_031291715.1 Rhodopila sp.
CGACGGGGGAGTGTTGCCGCGTTCCGCGCTTAGCCTGATACGCATTGGGGACACGCCGCTGCTACGCGTGGGAACACGCCCGGCCATGCCGACAGGATCGGGCCGGCTCGTACACCTGTGACCGCGCCCCCTGTCACCGCAGCGGCCGGAAAAACGCCCGTATTTCGTCCGCCAGAGCCTGGGGCTGCTCCATCGCCGCGAAGTGGCCGCCACGCGGCATCACCGTCCATCGCTGGATATTCGTGTACATCTGCTGCGCCACGGAACGCGGCGGACGAATGATCTCTTTCGGGAATGCGCAGTAACCCATCGGCACATCGACCGTGCCCCCGCTGGGAATCGGCCATTGCCCATGCATCCGCGCGTAGTACGGCCAGAACGACGACCCGATCGCCCCGGTGAACCAGTACAGCGACACATTCGCCAGCAGATGATCGCGGCTGATGGCCGATTCCAGATCGCCGTCGCAGTCGGTCCAGGTGCGGAATTTCTCGGCGATCCAGGCCGCCAGGCCGGCGGGTGAATCGGTCAGGCCGTAGGCAAGGGTTTGCGGCTTGGTGCCCTGGATCCACTGGTAACCGGTTTCCTCCTTCAGCCAGTGCGCGAGTTCTTCGAAGTAGCGCCGCTCCTCCTCGGTCGGGTTGGCCGGCGGCGGGCGGTCGCGCTGGATGGTCAGCAAATTTATGTGGATACCGATGATGTTTTCGGCATGGGCATGGCCGAGGCGGGAGGCGGTGAAGGCGCCGTAATCGCCGCCCTGCGCCGCGTAACGCTTGTAGCCGAGGACGTTTGTCATCAGGTCGGCGAAGCAGGCGGCGATGTCCTCGATACTGAAGCGCTTTTGCCCCGGCGCGAACGACAGGCCGTAGCCGGGCAGCGAGGGGGCGATCACGGTAAAGGCGTCGGCCGGGTCGCCACCGAAACGGGCGGGATCAGTCAGGCGGGGGATGATGTCCAGAAACTCGAACACCGACCCGGGCCAGCCATGCATCAGGAGCAGCGGCGTCGGCGAAGGCCCCTGCCCCGGCACGTGCAGGTAGTGCAAATCGACGTCCGGCATCTGGACCTTGAACTGCGGAAACGCATTCAGCGCGGCTTCCTGGACTCGCCAGTCGAACCGGCTCTGCCAGTAGGGAACCAGGGTCTTCATATAGCCAAGGTCGGTGCCATACGCCCAGGGCGCGTCCGGCGCCTGATCCGGGAAGCGGGTCAGGGCGAGGCGCGCCCGCAGGTCGGCGATCGCCTGATCCGGGATGGACAGGGTGAACGGTCTCGGGGCCATGCCGCGTCTCCCGCTTAGTGTCCTGCCCCCGAAGGTCGTCGCATCATGCGGCGGGCTTCGGGGATAAGCAGGCCACTGAAAATAAAGAGCTAACGTTTCGACTCTGAGGTTCGCCCACCATGGCGAACTTCGAATTAGGGACGCTAGGCCAGCTTTGTGCTCTGCCAGGTCACCATTTGCCATTGACCGCCCTTGTTGGCCCACACATCGGTGAAGCGGACCCGGAACGAATTGGGCTTGCCACCGGAATTCACGCTGATGGCGGCGACACCGGTCAGCACAACCACATCGCCCAGATCCTGCGCGACCACATCGAACGGCTCGACAGCCGTATAGACCGTGGCGCCGGATTCCATCGCCCCGATCAAACTCTGTTTGGTGTCGAGGCGCGCGGAGGAGTGCGTGTAGATCAGGTCGTCGGCGATGATCCTGTTCAGGGTGGCGACATCCTTCGCGGCCATCGCGGCCATGCGCTGGCGGTCGAGTTCGATGATCTTCTGCCCATTTCCGGCCATTGTTGGACGTCTTTCCTGGATGTTTCCGAACGGTAGCCAGCCTAGCCGAGACAACCGCGTTCTGTCGAACCGGCCCATGCCGCCGTCAAAGCGGCGTGAGGCCGGGTGGGCGCCGTGCCGGCGGCGGTATCATGTGAACGGAACGAGGAAATCAGGGACCTTCGCGGAGGACGTTCGATGACCAAACCAATTGCCCCAGCCCGCATCCGTCGGAAACAACGAATTGCCTTGATCATGCTGGTGGTCGCCGGAACGCTGAACTATCTCGACCGCTCGACGCTTTCGATCGCCAATCCGTTGATCCGGGATGAGCTTGGACTGTCGATCGCCGATATGGGGCTGCTGTTGTCCGCGTTTCTCTGGGCCTATGCATTCGCTCAGTTGCCGGGCGGCGCCTTGGTGGACCGGGTGGGGCCACACCGGCTGCTGGCGGCGGGTCTCGGTCTTTGGTCGGTCGCCCAGGCGGCGGCGGGGTTCGTCACGTCTTTCTGGCAGTTCTCGATCGCGCGTGTCTTCCTGGGGCTGGGCGAGGCGCCGATGTTTTCCTCGGCCGTCCGAGTGGTACGGGACTGGTACAATGTGCGGGACCGCGGATTGCCGACCGGGACGTGGAACTGCACGTCGTCGCTCGGACCCGCGATCGCGCCACCGATCCTGACGGCGCTGATGATCAGTTTTGGCTGGCGTTGGATGTTTGGGGTCATGGGCGTTGTGGGCATCGCCGTCGCCGCCGCCTGGTTCTTGTTGTATCGCGATCCGACCGAAGCCGATTTCACCGCGGAAGAACGGGACTACCTGACCGAGGGAGAGGAGCCGCGAACCAACACCCCGGTCCGTCTGGCCGAATGGCTAGGGTTGTTCCGGTTCCGGACGACCTGGGGCCTGGTGCTGGGGTTCTTCGGCGTGGTCTATATGGGCTGGCTGTATCTAGCGTGGCTGCCGGGCTATCTGGAGATGCAGCGACATATGTCCATACCGAAGACCGGCATCGTTGCGGCTATCCCGTTCGCGTTCGGTGTTGTCGGCAGCATTGGTGGGGGATGGATCGCCGATTGGTTGATGCGGCTCGGCTTTTCCCCGGTGAACAGCCGCAAGGTGCCGGTGATTATCGGCTTGCTGGGCATGGTGACCTTCACCGTCGTCGCGGCTGAAACGCCGAGCGACCTGGTGGCGGTGGCGGCCATTTCGGCGGCCTTGATGTTCGGCGCCTCGGCGAGCGGGATGTCGTGGGCGCTGTCATCCGTCGCCGTACCGGCCAACTGCACCGCGTCGCTGGGTGCGATCCAGAATTTCGGCGGCTATCTCGGCGGTGCGCTTGCACCGACCGTGACCGGATTCATCGTGCAGGCGACGGGGAGCTTCGTACCGGCATTGCTGGCAAGCGCGGCGATAGGACTGGTCTCGGCGCTGGCGTATCTGGTGGTCATTCGCGGCGAGCCGATCACCACGACGGAGTTGGACGCGGTGGCGGGCGTACCCACGATCGGCCCCCTGCCATAGAGAACACTTGACGCAGGCCGGTGGTTGGTCTTTTTCGACGGTTGAAATGCTCGATCATCTGAAAGCAAACAACCGTGCCTGGGCTCAACGGAAGGTTTCGGCGGATGCCGGATTCTTCAAGCGGCTCGTTGGCCAACAGGCACCGGAATACCTGTGGATCGGCTGTTCCGACAGCCGGGTTCCGGCGAACGAGATCGTCGATCTCGATCCCGGGGAGTTGTTTGTCCATCGGAACGTCGCCAACCTGGCGCCGCCGCAGGACGCCAATTACCTGTCCGTCCTGCAGTTCGCGGTCGATGTGCTGAAGGTGAAGCACATCATGGTGGTGGGTCACTACGGATGTGGTGGCGTCGCGGCGGCGGTGGATGGCAAGCGGCGCGGCCTGGTGGATCATTGGCTGCATCCGATCCGGGAGGTGTACCAGGAAAACCGTCAGGCCCTGGAAGCGATCACGGATTTGCCGGCAAGGTTGGACCGCCTTTGCGAACTGAACGTGATCCGCCAAATGCGGAATGTCGCGTCAGACGTGTTCGTCCAGGATGCCTGGGCACGGGGTCAGGAAGTCAGCGTGCATGGGTGGGTTTATTCGCTGGCGACCGGTTTGGTGACGGATCTGAACGTTACGATCCATGGGCCTTAGGATAGCATAGGACACCCCAGGACATGGGTGGCCGGGCCATGACACAGATGAGATGGCCAGTGCGACCACCTCAAGTCTGAATATCCTAAGCCGCCTTCGCCTGCCTCACGATCTGATCGAGCGCACCCAGCGTGTCGCGTGCGAATTTCAGCCGCGCCGCCACATCCATATCGCGTGCGATCGCCAGCTTGTGGTCCGGCCGCAGACGCACCATGCCGCCTTTACTGGACAGCCACCGCACCAGGCCGGCGGGGTTGGAGAACGCATTGCCGCGGAACGTCAGCACCATGCCTTTCGGTCCCGCCTCCAACTTTTCCACCCCCGCCTCGCGGCAGGCGCGTTTCAGTGCGACGACGCCCAGCAGGTTCTCGACCTCTTCCGGCAGTTTTCCGAAACGATCGACCAGTTCCGCGGCCATGGCATCGGTTTCCGCGTCCGACGCAAGGCCGCCGATACGCCGGTACAGCCCCAGCCGCACAGGCAGGTCCCGGACATAGTCCTCCGGGATCAGCACCGGCAGGCCCAATGAGATATTCGGCGTCCAATCGCGCTCCTGGCCGGTGCGCTTCCCTTCCCCGGCGCGGACTTCGGCGACCGCGTCCTCCAGCATCTGTTGATACAGCTCGATGCCGACTTCGCGGATATGGCCGGACTGCTCATCGCCCAGCAGATTGCCGGCGCCGCGGATATCGAGATCGTGGGACGCCAGGGTGAAGCCGGCGCCCAGTGCGTCGAGGGTCTGCATCACCGTCAGCCGCTTCTCCGCCGCGACCGACAGGCGATGGTTCGGCGGCCAGGTCAGGTAGGCATAGCCGCGCTGCTTGCCACGTCCCACGCGGCCGCGCAGCTGGTACAACTGCCCCAGTCCGAACATGTCGGCGCGATGGATCACCAGCGTGTTCACCGCCGGCATATCCAGCCCGCTCTCGACGATGTTGGTGGACAGCAGGATATCGTATTTGCCGTCACCGAACTCGGTCATCACCCGTTCCAGCTCGGTCGGCGCCAGCCGGCCATGGGCCTGAACGGTCCGGGCTTCCGGCACGATTTCCTTCAAACGGTCGGACATCCGCTGCAGGTCTTCGATCCGCGGGACGACGCAGAACACCTGGCCGCCACGGAAGCGCTCGCGCTGCATGGCTTCGCGGATCACCACCGAATCGAACGGCATGATGAAGGTACGCACCGCGAGGCGATCGACCGGCGGCGTGGCGATAACCGACATCTCCCGCACACCGGTCAGTGCGAGTTGCAACGTCCGCGGGATCGGCGTGGCCGTCAGCGTCAGCACATGGACGTCGGCCTTCATCTGCTTCAGCCGCTCTTTGTGCGCGACGCCGAAATGCTGCTCCTCATCGACGATCAGCAGGCCGAGGTCGGAGAACGCGATCGACTTCGCCAGCAGGGCATGCGTGCCGACGACGATGTTGATGTCGCCGCTGGCAAGGCCGCGCCGGACCTCGTTGGCTTCCTTGGCGGTGACCATGCGGGAAAGCTGCGCCACCTTGATCGGCAGGCCGGCGAACCGTGCCGAAAAAGTCCGATAATGCTGACGGGCGAGCAGCGTGGTCGGCACTACCACGGCAACCTGGGCACCCGACATCGCCGCGACGAAGGCGGCACGCAGCGCGACCTCGGTCTTGCCGAAACCGACATCGCCGCAGATCAGGCGGTCCATCGGCTTGCCAGCAGCCAGATCTTCCAGCACGTCGGCGATGGCGCGGGACTGGTCCTCGGTCTCGGCGAACGGGAAGCGCGAGCAGAACTCGTCCCAGGTCCCTTCCGGCGGCGCCATGGTCTCGGCTTCGCGAATCTGGCGGGCCGCGGCGATGCGGATCAGCTCACCCGCCATATCGCGGATGCGCTGCTTCATCTTGGCTTTACGCGTCTGCCACCCGGTGCCGCCGAGTTTGTCGAGCGACGTGCCCTGATGCTCGCTGCCGTAACGCGAGAGAACTTCGATGTTCTCGACGGGGAGGAACAGTTTCTCGTCGCCGTCGTAGATCAGCCGCAAGCAGTCATGCGGCGCGCCGGTGACATGCAACGTCGCCAGACCGTCGTAGCGGCCGATGCCATATTCCTGGTGGACGACCAGGTCGCCCTCGGCGATTTCCGTCGCCTCGGCGATGAACTGGTCGGCCCGCTTGCGCCGGCGCGGTGGACGAGAGATGCGTTCGCCCAGCAGGTCCTGCTCGCCGACAAGCGCCAGCCGATGGGCGACGAAGCCCCGCTCGACTCCCAGCACGACCAGCGATACGGATCCCGCGGGCTTGCGGCGCACACTGGCGAAATCGTCTTCCTGGGCGGCGTCCTTGAAGCCATGCTCGCGCAGCAGGTTGGTCAGCCGCTCGCGTGATCCACGCGTCCAGGCGGCGACGACGATCCGCCGGCCTTCACTGTTCCAGCGCTCCGCCTGGCCGCGAAGCTGATCGAATACGTTGATGCCAGGGCCGGCGGCGGACTGCGCGAAGACGGGGCCCGGACGGCCGCCGCCATCGATCCCGCCCGCACCATCAGGTTTTGCGAAGGGGGTGAAGGCGAGCAGCGGCCCGAACGCCAGCATCTCGTCCCAGCCGTCACGGTCGAGATACAGCATCCCCGGCGGGATCGGCCGATACGGCACCTCGCCATCGCGCGGAATCGCTTTCCGCGCCTGGGCGTGGTCCGCGATCATTTCCAGCCGGGCTTCGAGGACTTCGTTGGACTGGTGGTCCAGGCTGACCGCGGCATCGGGCAGATAGTCGAGGAAATTTTCCATCGTCGGATGGAACAGCGGCACCCAGTGCTCCATGCCCGGATGGCGCCGCCCCTCCGAGATCGACAGGTACAGCGGATCGGCCGCGGCATCCTGGCCGAACAACTCGCGCCAGGCGGTCCGGAAGCGGGCAATCGACTCTTTGCCCAGCGGCACCTCGGAGACCGGTCGCAGCGACAGGCTGTTCCGCTTGCCGGCGCTGCGTTGGGAGTTGGGGTCGAAGACCCGGATCGACTCGATCGTGTCACCGAACAGATCCAGCCGGACGGGGTCGGATTCGCCTGATGGAAAGATGTCGATGATGCCGCCGCGCATGGCATATTCGCCCGGCTCCATCACCGTGCCGGCGCGGCCGTAGCCGTTGGCTTCCAGGAAGGCCGCGAGCTCTTCCGGCTTCACCTGGCCGTTGACGGACAGGCTCATGCTGGCACCAGCGAAGGCCGAGCGTGGCGGGACGCGCTGCACCAAAGCGTTGACGGTGGTCAGGACGATGCGCGGTCCGGTGGGCTTGTCCAGCAGCCGTGCCAGCGTGGCGATGCGCTCCGACACCAGGGCGGGATTCGGCGACACGCGGTCGTATGGCAGGCAGTCCCACGCCGGAAACCGCAGGATTTCGGCCTCGGGCATGACAAAGGCCAGCGCCTCGGCCAGCCGGGCCATGCGGGCATCGTCACGGGTGACGTGCAGGACGCTGCCGGAATGTTCGCGGCGGCGCTGGGCCAGCAGGAAGGCGTCCCAGCCCTCCGGCGCACCCCAGACTTTTATCCCTTGGACGTCGATTTGTTCATTCATCGTATCAGCGAATCTCGGATACGGCGGAGCATCGGGGTTTCCTCCTCGGCCGGAATCGGCACGCGGCCGGTCAGCCAGTCGGCCAATACTGAGTCGGGTATCTCCATCACCGCCTCTAACGCATCGAGGTCGGCCTCCGTGAGGCTGGAGAGATGCGCGCGCACAAATCCACCAATCATCAGGTCGTTCTCAAACGTCCCGCGATGGTTGGCACGATACAAAAGCCGTCGGCGCCTTAGGTCCGACGCGGCATGGTCTGGCTCAGTCATTGGCTCGCTGTCATATAGCGGGGCATCCTGGACCTGTCAGCCCTTGCAACCCGATCCGCTCACGCCACTTTTTGCGCCCCTGACCAGTCTGCGCGGCATAGGACCAGCCGTCGCGGGCCTGATCGCGCGCGTCGCCGGTGGGGATCGCGTGATCGACCTGCTGTTCCATCTCCCCGAATCCTACCTCGACCGCACCGCCCGGCCCACGATTCGCACCGCCAAACCGGGGACGGTCGCGACCCTGGCGGTGGAGGTGGTGCGGCACGAGCGGCCGGCAACCTCCCGGCAGCCCTGGCGGATCATCGTCAAGGACGATACCGGCACAGCCGAACTGGTCTTCTTCAAATTCACGCGGGAGGCGCAGATGCCGCCCGGCGCGAAACTGCTGGTCTCCGGCAAGCTGGATTTCTTCAATAATCGCCTGACGATTCCGCATCCCGACCATCTGGTGCCGATCGAGCAGGCGGATCGGATTCCGACGATCGAACCAGTCTGGCCGCTGACCGCCGGACTTTGGCCGCGCCAGGTCGCGAGCGGGCTGGCCCAGGCGCTGGCGCTGCTGCCGGCATTTCCCGAATGGCACGATCCGGCACTGCTGAAGAGGGAAAAATGGCCGCCGTTCGAGGAAGCGCTGCGGACGGTTCAGGCCCCGACGGCAGGGGAACCCAACCGGCGGATGCGCGCCCGCCTGGCGTATGACGAATTGCTGGCCGGACAGATGGCGCTGGCGTTGATCCGGGGCCGAGTGCGCGCACGCAGCGGCCAACCGTTGATCGGCGACTCCCACCTGCGCGATGTCGCCATGCGGCGGTTCGGCTTCCCGCCGACTGCATCGCAGGAGAAGGCGTTGCGGGAAATCGACGCCGACCTCGCCTCCCCCCGCCGGATGCTGCGGCTGCTTCAAGGGGATGTGGGATCGGGCAAGACGCTGGTGGCCCTGCTGTCGATGCTGCGCGCGGTGGAGGCCGGCAAGCAGGCCGCGTTGATGGCGCCGACCGAAGTGCTCGCCAAGCAGCACCACCGCACTTTGTCCCGGCTGTGTCCCGTGCCTGTCGCGCTGCTGACCGGGTCGATCAAAGGCAAGGAGCGCGCCCGCCTGCTGCGCGGCATCAAGGACGGCACCATCCAGATCGTCGTCGGCACCCACGCGCTGTTCCAGGATGCGGTCGAATACCGCGACCTCGCTTTGGCGGTGATCGACGAGCAGCACCGGTTCGGCGTGAATCAGCGCCTCACCCTCGGCGCCAAGGGGGAGCGGACCGACGTGCTGGTCATGACTGCGACTCCGATCCCTCGGACGCTGGTGCTGACGCAGTGGGGGGAAATGGACGTCAGCCGCCTGACCGAAAAGCCCGCCGGGCGGCTGCCGATTCGGACCACGCTGCACTCCTTGGGCACGATGCCGACGGTGCTGGAAGGCATCGCCCGGAAGCTGGACGAGGGGGCGCAAGTCTACTGGGTGTGCCCGCTCGTCGTGGAAAGCGAGGCGTTGGATGTCGCCGCCGCGCAGGAGCGCTTCGTCGATCTGCAACACCGTTTCGGCGACCTGGTCGGCCTGGCGCATGGTCAGCAGACGCCGGAAATCCGCGATGCCGCCCTCGCCGCTTTTGCCGCCGGCACGATCCGCCTGCTGGTCGCCACGACGGTGGTGGAGGTCGGGGTCGATGTGCCGGAAGCCTCGGTGATGGTCATCGAGCACGCCGAACGCTTCGGACTGGCGCAGCTTCACCAGTTGCGCGGCCGGGTCGGGCGTGGCGCCGATGCCAGCTTCTGCCTGCTGCTGCACGAGGACTGGGTGAACGAAACCGCTCGCCGTCGCCTGACGTTACTGCGCGACACCGATGATGGTTTCCTCATCGCCGACGAGGACTTCCGCCTGCGCGGTGGCGGCGATGCGCTAGGCACCCGCCAGGCCGGCTTGCCCGGCTATCGCCTCGCCGACCCGGTCGAACACGAATCGCTGCTGCACATGGCGCACCGGGATGCGGCCGTGCTGCTGTCGCGCGATCCGAAGCTGGACACGCCGCGCGGCCAGGCGGTCCGGCTGCTGTTGAAGCTGTTCGAGCGCAATGCCGCGATGCGTACGCTCGCTGCGGGATAATCGTCCCGACCCTGGTCACGACTCGAACGCTATCCGCATCCTCTGTATATGCATATCGTGCCCGTCGCTCCTGACATCGACCCATCCCTCGCCATCCGAGAAGGCGATATCCGGCGGATTTTCCCGCCGGCAACGTTGTCAGCCGGCCGCTCTTACGAACAGCGTGGGCGAGTCCAGGATCTGGAAATCAACGCACGCGGCGCCATCATCACCGCGACGACCCAGGGAACCCGACCCGACCCGTATGTGCAAAGCCTGAAGGTCAGCCACTCCCCAAACAACGGCATCCGAATCGCCGGTGCGTGTTCGTGCCCGGTTGGGCGCGGCTGCAAGCACCTCGCGGCGGTGCTGATCGCAGCGCAGCGCAAGGAATTGCAGCTTCCGCGCCATCAGGAGTCGCTGTTTCCGGAGGCGGCGGCCAAGACCCCTGCCCCAACCGAGTTGCCAACGCAGATCCAAACCTGGCTGGCCGACTTCGACCAGGATGAGGAGGAACCGACCGAGGAGTATCCCGCGTCGATTCGCACCCGCGTTTTCTACGTGCTGGACGCCGCGCCGCATGCCGCTGGGGTGCCGCAACTGCGGATCGATCCGATGACGGTCACGCTGCGCAAGGATAACAGTCCCGCCACCATCAAGCGCTACACACCGCACCAGATCCAGACACCCGCGAAATATATCCGTCCGTCGGATCTGATCATTCTGACCCGCCTGTCGCGCCGGACCGGCTATTCGGGCACGCAAGCCGACGACGATCCGACGGATACGTTGCGCCGCATTCTGGGAACCGGACGCGCGCGATGGGGATCGGCCGAGGGCGTCGCGCTGGCCGAGGGACCCGAGCGGCAGGGCCAGATCACCTGGATAACCAAGCCCGACGCCTCCCAGCAGGCCGCACTGGCGCTGGATGAAGGCCTGATCGGCGTCCGCATCCCCGCGCCCTGGTATGCCGATCCCGGTGCCGGCGTCATGGGTCCGGTCGGCCTGGACCTGCCGGCCCGCGTGGTCACGCGGCTGCTGAATGCCCCGGCCATCCCACCGGAAGCCGCCGCGGAGGTCCGGGCGCAACTGTCCCGGCGGATGCCTTCGGCGCAAGTGCCGGTGCCGAACGAATTGCAGCCGCCCGAGCAGGTCCGGGAACGGATGCGACCGCATCTGCGGCTGATCAGCGGCACGCTTCCCAGCGATCCAAGCTATGGCCGCGGTTCCGCCAAGATGCTCGGCCGCGGCCTGTACGCGGTGCCGCTGGTGCGCCTGTCCTACCAGTACGGCCCCGTCACCCTGCCGCGCAGCCTGCGGCCGCTGCCGCGGATCACCGTGCAGGACGGCACGCTGTACGAGGTCGAACGCGACCGCGCGGCCGAGGCACGGGTGCTGGCGGAGTTGACCGCGCTGGGGTTCGGATCGGTGCACGAGGTGGTGCCGGTGTACTACCAGCACGCCCATACCGATGACTTCGCCCTTCGGGAGTACGGCCCGAACCCGACCTGGCTACAGATCGTCACGCAGGAAGTGCCGCGCCTGCGACGCGCCGGCTGGACGGTCGAGATCGACAACGATTTCCCGGTTCAGGTTCTATCGTCCGACGCGGACATCGAAGCCGAACTGGTCGAAGGGTCGGGCATCGACTGGCTGGAACTGCACCTGGGCGTAGTGGTGGATGGGGAGCAGGTCGACCTGGTTCCGGCCCTGGTGCGGCTGATCGCCCGCCCCGAGGCCGCCGCCCTGGTTGAGGGGCCAGATGACAAACCGTTCGTCCTGCCGCTGCTGGACGGGCGCCTGCTGTCGCTGCCGATGTCGCGTATTCGCCCAACGTTGCAGGCCCTGCTTGAGCTTTGGGCAAGCGGCGGGATCGATGCCGACGGCGAGCGTATCGGTTTCAGCCGGCTGGACGCGGCCGATCTCGCGGGGCTGGAGGAACGGACCGGCCTGGTCTGGCGTGGCGGCGAGGCTCTGCGTGAGTTAGGACGGACGCTTCGTCAATCGGGCGGGATTCCCAAGGCGGTCGTGCCGGATTCATTTCTGGCGACGCTGCGGCCGTATCAGGGCCAGGGCGTCGACTGGTTGCAGTTCCTCGGCTCCGCCGGGCTGGGTGGCGTGCTGGCCGACGATATGGGCCTGGGCAAGACGGTGCAGACCCTGGCCCATCTGATGATCGAAAAAGCTGCCGGCCGGCTGGATCGGCCCTCTCTGATCGTGTGTCCGACCAGTTTGATCCCGAACTGGACGGCGGAGGCGCGTCGTTTCGCACCCGGATTGTCGGTGCTGGCGCTGCATGGTGCCGGCCGCAAGCAGCGTTTCCCTGAAATCCCCAAGCATGATCTGGTGCTGTCCACTTATCCACTGCTGACCCGCGACCATGAGGTCCTGCTGAAGCAGGAATGGCATGCGGTGATCCTGGACGAGGCACAGTCCATCAAGAACCCCAATGCCGAAACCACGCGTCAGGCATTGCGCTTGAAGGCCCGGCAGCGTCTGTGCCTGTCCGGGACTCCGTTGCAGAACCATTTGGGGGAGCTGTGGTCTCTGTTCGATTTCCTCGCTCCGGGATTTCTCGGCGGGCAGAAGTCGTTCAAGACCCGCTACAGAACCCCGATCGAGAAACATGGCGACGTCGAACGGCAGGATCTGCTGACCCGCCGGATCCGCCCCTTCATGCTGCGCCGGACCAAAGAGGAAGTCGTCACCGAGCTTCCGCCCAAGACCGAGATCGTCGAACCGATCGAGATGGAGGCGAACCAGCGGGCGATCTACGA
>JARLIN010000050.1 GCA_031291715.1 Rhodopila sp.
AATCGGGCAGTCGGAACGCGGCCGTTGGGCGCTGTTCGATGATTATAATCCGCGCAACGCGACGGCTGCGTTCAGCGAACTGGAATGGGAGTGAGCGCGGGCCTGCCGCGATAGAGGTATGGCGTTCCCGATCTGGCGGCAGCTTCCTCGGCCAGCATCCGCAACTTTGCATGGTGCGGAGACAGATCGCAACTTGGGTCCGTCGCCGCGGCGTCGCCGGCGATCGCCAGCGCCTGGCAGCGGCAGCCGCCGAAATCCAGCTCCCGGAAAGCGCATGACTGGCACGGCTCTTTCATCCATGCGGTTCCGCGGAAGGCACCGAACGCGGGGGAGCGCGCCCAGATGTCCAACAACGCGTGGTCGCGAACCGACCAGAACTCAAGGCCCGGAATCGTCTGCGCGGCGTGGCAAGGCAGCACGATGCCGGACGGTGTCACGTTCAGCGACCGGCGTCCCCACCCGCCCATGCACGGTTTTGGCCGGCTGGCGTAATAGTCAGGCACCACGAAATCGATCGTCAGGCGTCCATCGCGCAACCGATCCAGTTCCTCCATCGCGCGATCGACCTGTTCGCGAGTCGGCATCAGCGCGTCGCGGTTGCGTAAGGCCCAGCCGTAATATTGCGCATGAGCTATCTCCACCCGGCCTGCCCCGAGCGAGGCGGCCAATGCCACCAGTGCCGGCAGGTGGCCGATATTGGCGCGGTGAATGACCACATTGATCGTCAGAGCCAGCCCTAGCCGCGTCACAGCCCCGGCAAAGGCCTGCTTGCGGGCATGCGCGCCGTCGTAGCCGGCGATGCGGTCCGCCAGCGCCGGATCGGTGTCCTGAATGGACAGCTGGACATGGTCCAGGCCAGCGTCCTGCAACCGCTCCAGCCGGCCGGCATCCAATCCAATCCCGGAGGTAATCAGGTTGGTGTAGAGCCCGGCGTGGCTGGCGGCGGCGGTGATCTCCACCAGGTCCCGCCGGGACGCCGGTTCGCCGCCGGACAGGTGCACTTGCAGCACGCCCATGGCCGCGGCCTCCTGGAACACGCGCGCCCAGGCGCCGGTATCGAGTTCCGCGGCACGGTCTTCCAGTTCCAACGGGTTGGAACAATACGGACAGGCCAGCGGACAGCGATGAGTCAGCTCCGCGAGCAGACCGAGCGGCGCGGGAACAGGGCTCATGAAACGAGAATCCGCTTGGTCGCCAGTTCCGTCAGCATATCGGTCACATCCTGTGCGATCACCGCACGATCGGCCGTGAAGACAGCGGCGAGTTCATCGATGATTTCCCCGAGGGTGCGGGTGCCGTCGCAACGCCGCAGGATTTCGCTCGCCGGCCCCTCGGCCTCGATCACCCGTTCGGGGCACAGCAGTACCCAGATGCCGCGCGTCTTATCGAAACGCAGGCGAACACCAGGGGCCAGCCTTGGACGGTCGGGAATCGCGGGATCAGCCATCGGAAACACGCGGCACGAACGCGCCTGGCGGGATAAGGCCAGGAGTCACATAGGCATAGTGTAGCGCGTCCATCATGCTCCACAGCACGTCGCACTTGAAGATCAGCGTATCGACCACCGCCTGCTGCTGTTCGGCTGTCCGGGCGTGCTGCTTTACCCAGTCCAGGGCAAACGTCGCGTCGCGTGCAGCCTGCGGCGGACGCTTGTCGAAATACGAAAGGATCTCCGGCGTCACGTAATTGTAGTGCGCGAGCATCCCCCTCATGCGTTCGGTGATAATCTGCGGCGAGAACAGCTCGGTCAGGCACGACGCCACAGCCTCCAGCAGGCTGCGCTCCCGCACGTAATGCACATAGGCCTGCACGGCAAATCGCGTGGCGGGCAGCAGCAGGCGGGTGGAGGTGACGTCGGCGCGGTCCAACCCCAGTCCGTCGGTCAGCTTCAGCCAGCGTTCGATGCCGCCGGGATGATCATCGTTGCCGTCGTGATCCTCCAGGCGCTTGCGCCATTCGCGGCGCAATGCCTGGTCCTCGCAGCGACCGATCAACGACGCGTCCTTCAGCGGGATCATCGCCTGGTAATAATACCGATTGAGCGCCCAGGCCTGCACCTGGCCCTTGGTGCAACGGCCAGTGTGCAGCAGCCGATGAAACGGATGCAGGTTGTGGTAGCGTCGCGCACCGATCTGCCGCAGCCGCGCTTCCAGGTCTTGGCTATCGTTCACAGGCGAATCTCCATCCCGTCATAGGCGACCTCGAAACCGGCGGCCTCGACAGCGCGGCGCTCCGGCGAATCCCGCAGCAGGATCGGGTTGCTGTTGTTGATGTGCAGAAGGATGCGCCGCGCCGGTATGTCGGCCAGGCGCGCGAGCGTGCCATCGGGGCCGCTGATCGAAACATGTCCCATGCGGCGCCCGGTCTTTTTGCCCAAACCAGCAACGATCATTTCGTCGTCCGTGAAGAGTGTTCCATCGAAGAGCACAACATCCGCCTGCCGAAGCTGTTCGAGCACCTCGCCGGTTATATCAGCGCAAGCCGGGGCGACGATCATTCCGCGCCCGCCAGATCGCAGCAAGGCCGCGTATGTCGGCTCCGCCTCCGGTCCAACATCGTTCCGGCTCTCGAGGTACAATGGGACTTTTCCTGGCATGGGCAGCAACGTCAGTGTCAGGCCGCAGCCGCAGGCGACAGGCTCCATCGGTCTGACTTCCACCCGCCGCACGACCGCCGGGTCAAGCACGCCGAAGACCGGGTTGGCAGCGAGTATGTCCAGCAATCGGCCTGGCGCGTAGATCGTGAATGCCTGCCGTTCGCGCAAAACCAGCAATCCCGCGATGGCGTCGATATCGCCGCCTATCAGTATCACGCCCCTGATCGGGGAATCGCGGCCAGCGGTGCGCGGCCATAACGGCGGAGTCTGCGACAGTTGTTGGCGCAGGTCGGGCGACGCACCGACCAATAACCATCCCTCGTCATCACCGGTGATCGCGACGCTAGCCTGACTCGCAGCACGGACACGCGGATCGCGCGCACGCGCCAGACCACACAGGCGGCATCCGCAATTCCATTGCGGGAAACCCCCGCCCGCTGCCGAACCGAGCACGATCGCCGCGAGGCTAGCACGCGGACCGTTCATGCCTGATACGGTCGTGTCGCCAGATCAGATTCGGGCCGTGAAATACCCGTTGATCTCCATGCCAACACAGATTTCGCGAAGCGTCGGGCGAGTCCAAGCCATTGGTCGTCTCCTTATTCTTTCTTTTCCGGAATGTAATCCACGCCAAGGACGCCACTTGCTGTGGCCCTCGACGCACCAGATATAGAGAGTCCTGAGTGTGGCGAAAGCGTCTCGACACACGCGGTAGCCTGGGAGGGATCAAAACCATGCGACCAATGCCTATGATGCCACGCCGCACGGCGCTGGTGGCGGCCTTGGCACTGGGCGCATCGGGCCGGGCGGTCCTGGCCCAGACCCCCGTGAACGAAGACCCTTGGCCATCGCTGGCCGCGCAGATCTTCGACAAGCGGGCGATCAAAGATGGCAGCACGATACTGGGCATCGACGCCCCATACAGGGCCGAGGACGCAGCTGTGGTCCCATTGAGTGTCCATAACCGGCTGCCCGCCGGCGATACCCGACAGATTCGCGATATCACGGTGGTCATCGACCAGAATCCCTCGCCGGTCGCGGCGACGTTCTCATTTGGGGCGAACAGTGGAATCCATTCCGTGTCCACACGGATTCGCGTCGACTCCTATACCAGGATCCACGCTGTTGCCGCGATGGCGGATGGGCAGCTTTACGCGGCCGAGCGGTTTGTGAAAGCGGCGGGTGGGTGTTCCGCACCGGCCGCGAAGCAGGAGGCTGATTCAATCCCGCTGGGGACCATGCGATTTCGGCAGTTCCCGCCCCCCGCGGGGTCGGACTCCTGGGAGGCTCAGCTGATGATCCGGCACCCAAACTACTCCGGCATGCAGATGGACCAGGTCACGCGGCTTTACGTTCCGGCGCATTTCGTCGCATCGGTGCAAATCTGGCAGGGCGATGACTTGCTACTGGCCATCGAGAGTGGAATTTCGATTTCGGAGAATCCGGAATTTCGCTTCGACTACCGTCCGAATGGGGCAACGCAATTCCGGGCGGAAGTGCGTGACAGCGAGGGGAACACGTTCAAGCAAACTTGGCCCTCGACGCGCGCCTGACGCGTTATTCCGACCGGCGGAAAAAACGACGTCCCGTTCGCCGTCATGGCCGCCGCCTATTGGCTGCGCTATTCCTCTGCAAATCCAGCGGACGGCGTTTGAAGCAGGCACCGCAAAGGGATTCTATCACGGAGGAAAAGCGAGGGCCGCGGAGGACCACGGAGGTTCGTTACCGAGTCATGCGATCCAGCACCAAGTATCGTATGGATAAAGAACCCAATGGGCGTTGGTAGGGCGCGCGCTGTTTGACAGCGCCCAATCTCCGTGGCCCTTCGTGGTCCTCCGCTTTTCTCCGTGGTAAAGCCTTACCCAAGCCTGAATCAGCACCGCCGTTTCCAAGGGACATCTTTCAGAAACACCGGATTTCGGCCTCGGCCAGCGCCTCCTCAAGGTCACGAACCATGGTGTTGGAGAGCCCGGACCGGAAGACCTCGCCGAGATAGCCCCCGGCCGACCGGCGCATGCGAAGCACGGTTTCCGCTTTCTCATATTTGTCGAACGGGAGGACGGACGCGATCACATCGATCGCACAGGAGCAGCGTCGCAGCGCGTCTTGTGTCTGGCCGTTGCTGGCCATACAGGCGAAAACATACTCCGTCCGCGCGGTCGTGGGGTAGTCGCTCTGGTCGTCCGCGTGAACCGCCGTCGTGAGTATCGCCCCATACAGTGCGATCCCAATCGCCATGCGGAAAAGGATTGATGCCATCCCCGTGATCTGCCCCCAATGCATCGGCAGACAACATAGTGTCTCATGGATGGAATTGCAGATAAACCGCTGTCGGGGAGCCGCGACCGTCCCTCGGGACGAAGGAGACTGTAATGCGAGTCGGATACGCCCTGATGCTGATGCTGGTGCTGTGCGGCCTCCCCGTGCCAGGCGCCGTGGCAGCGGACCGGTTTTTCGCATACAACGAAACAACCGCCACCGATTTCACCGGCGTCTTCCTGGCGCCCGAAGGGACCGGGCAATGGGGTCCCAACGAAGCCCTGAACGACAAGGACAAGCGATGGGACGCAGGGGAGCGGCTGGCGATCAAAAGCGTGTCGCGCGGCCGGTTCGATCTGAAAGTCGTGGATCAAGCCGGGCATGCGTGCGTCAAACATGGTCTCGATCTCACCAAGGACACCACGTTCGACATCCGCGATGATGATCTCGCGACATGCCGGCGATAACAGTATTCTTTCCCACGGGCGACAGCGCCGCACGCCGTCCGACGGGTGCATTAACACCGCCTCTTGCCGCGCCTCAGAATGAGATCCGGATACCGCCAAAAGCACCACGCGGCGCCGCTGGGCCGAGACTGCGCGGGTTACTGGCGCCAGGTACTTGCACGATTGGAACAGAGTTCGTCGCGGAGAACGTGCCAAAGGTTTCGTAGTTCGCGTTGAGCACGTTCTGCAGCACCGCGAAGATCTGGACGTTCGATGTCACCTGATAGCTGGCGTTGGCATTCAGAACGACATAGGCATCGGTCTTCGGCGTCAGATTGGCTTCGTCGCCGAACAGATACTGCCCGCTGCTTGCAATGCCTGCCAGGCCGACGGTCCATGCCTCCGTGACCGCGTAGCTGGCGCCAAACTTCAGGCGGTGCCGCGGAATGCCAGGCAACTGGTTTCCCGGCACGACGTGGATCTGGCCGTTGGCATCCGCGGCCGGATTAAGCGGGCTGTCGAGAGTCAGCGCCGATTGGAACGTGGGGTCGATGAAGGCGTAATTGAGCCAGGCCTTGAACCCGGCGCGGCGCAGTGTAAGGCCGGCCTCGACACCTTGGCGGCGGGTCTCGCCGACATTTTGAAAGAAATCCAAACCCGGCGTCTGACTCGCGACGAACAGGATGTCATCGGTCGAATTCGTCCGGTAGAGCCCGACATTCCAGTCCAGATCGGTCTTTTCCATCGGGCTGAGCCGTCCTCGGAACCCGGCCTCCACCGTATGGGCGACGACCTGCTTCAAAGACGGATCGCCCACGAAGAAATTCGCCAGCGTACAAGGGCTCGCTGGGCTGGCACATGAGAGTTCCGCGGGGGTCGGGGCCCGGTTCGCTTCGGAAAAACTGGCATAGACGGACAGGGCAGGCAGCAGGCGATAGGTGAAGCCGACGCCGGGATTGAAGTGGGAATAGCTGTGCCGGCCCGTCAGCGACGCTCCGTTTTCGTCATTCAGATCGATCGCCGCGACGTTCATCCGGCCGGACAGCGACAGGGACATCCTGGGCGTGATGTCCAGCACGTCGGCGACATACGCGCCGTAATAGGCATTGGTGATGCCCAGGCGAACCGGCGCGATCGACCCGTCCGGCTGATCGATCACCACGCCGGGCCCGATGAAATTTCGTGCGGCGTCGATCCCGCCAACGGCGGAGCTCGCGGAAAACGTGGTGACGCCGCCATCGAAGCTAAGCCCGGCAACAAGCTGGTTGTGCAAGCCGAAGATCGTGCTCTCATGGCTGAGCTGCAGCGCGGCGCCGTAACCGTTCGTGTCGGTCGCCTCCAGATTGAGCTGGGAATAAGGCCCGCCGGCGAGAAAATCGGGGATCGGCGCGCCGTTGCGGTCGAATGCCAGCGCCCCATTGTCCGCACAGAGAAACCCCGGCGTCCCGGAGCATGGCTGCACATTGGGCGTGTTGCCGTTCTGAATGCGCTGCGACAGATTGCTGTAGTAGAGCAGCCCTTGCACCGAAGTCTGGTCAGAGACCGCCCAGGTGCCGGACAGGCTGACCAGGGCGTATTTGTTCGTTGTCAGGTTCGGGCCCGTGAACATGGCCCCCCGGTCGGCCGCGAGCAACTGGACCGGGACCGTACCCGGACCGTTCAGCGTATTGTCGGCAAGCAGCAGGCCCAGGTGCAGTTCGGCGCTGGGGCCGCGCCATCCGATGTCGCCGAACATGTGCCGCACGTCCGATTCGTTGAACTGCCGCCACCCCTCGCTATGCAGCACGGAGCCGGCGACGTAGGTCGCGGTGTTCCCGCTCTGCTGCCCGGTCTGAAACGTGCCGCTGATGGTACCGAAGGAACCGCCGTACACGTCCGCGGTGTTGCCCTGCCAGGTAAAGCCGTTCTTCAATTGAACGGAGAGCGAGCCCCCCAGAGCGTTAAGCCCGAAAACCGGGTTCGATCCCTCCAGGTTCATCCGGTCGATCGCGATGCTCGGAAGCAGATCCCAATTTACAGTATCGGCGAACGGCTGGTTGAAGCGAACGCCGTTCAGATAGATCGCCAGCCCCTGGGGGTTGCCGTCGAGCGGAGAGGCGGAAAAGCCGCGATAGACCAGGTTGGGTTGGAACGGGTTGCCCTGTGCATCATCCAATGCGACGCCCGGCGTCTGCTCATCGAGCGCGCCCAGGGCGCTCGGGATGCCGGTGCGGACAATGTCGTCTCCTGTAAGGACATTGGTTGCCGCCGGCACCTTGTCGCGGTCGAGGCCGCTGCCGAGAAGCGGCGACGCACCCACCGTCGTGATGGGCGGCACGACGAGCGTCGGCGCGCTCGCCGGTTCCGGATCACGCCTGTCCTGTGCCTGCGCGACACCGCGGCAGCCCAGCATCAGGAGTCCGGCCACGAAAACCTGACTGGCCGGTGTAACGCGGCCGAGGATCATGAGCACCGGCGAAGTCGTATAGTCCGAATGACTGGCGCCTGCATCGGTGGCCGCCCTTGATCGGCTGCCGCGACGATCGCGGCAAAGCCTGTTTGTTTTGTTATCCGTCCGGTTGTCCGGCCTCCCCGGATGCCCATTCAGCCGCGCTATCAGCGCGGTTACATCGAAGCTTGGTGCATCCCCGATAAGCATGCCAAATCACAACAGACGGACCAGGGAGTTGGCAGCTCTAACCCGGACAGCTCTGCATATTGGATTTCCCCCTGAGGCCGGCGAGGATACCGCTGATCAGGAGCGACCATGGCGAAACGCGCATACTGGACCCATGTCTCGGCATTCAAAGCAACGATGGCGCTGCCAACCATACGACATGCCAGTTGTAACCAATGTAACCGTATATTTTCAGAGAACCAACCCGCTTCCAGATCCGCGTATGCTTGGATCGTGACATGATTTCCATTCCATATAAAAAACCATAAGCGTCCTTGGAAAGTCGCAGCTGTCCACGGCTGATGAGATGGAGAATTTCGATGAAAATCATGGTTCTTGCAGCCTTTGCCGCGCTCAGCCTGACAGCGTCCTGCACGCCGGTCGCTGGAGCCGACCGCTTTGGCAGGCCGCAAACCACCTACCCTCAAGGGCCCTATGACAACACCGGCCACGGTGGAAGCCAAGGTGGTGGTGGCGGCGGCGACTAGACCATTTTCAGGCTGACTGTGCAGCCCGAAAATGGTCTGGCGATCAAAACCTGACGGATGGTACCCGGGCTGCCGCGTCAGGCCCGCATGCATGCCGGGTTGCCAAAGGCAGTGGCCCCGGCGGGCACGTCGCGAGTAACCACGCTGCCCGCGCCGATCAGCGCGTCGTCTCCGACAGAGACGCCCGGCAGGATGATCGCCCCGCCCCCGACCCAGACGTTGCGCCCGATGCGGATCGGGCGCCCGAATTCCAGGCCAGAGGCCCGCCGCTCCGGGTCGCGCGGATGGTCGGCCGCGAGAAGCTGCACGCCCGGCCCGATCTGCGTGCGATCGCCGATGGTGACCTCCACCACGTCGAGGACCACGCAGTTGAAGTTCAGGAACGCGCCCGCGCCGAGGCGGATGTTGAAGCCGTAGTCACAGTGGAAGGGCGGCCGGATCACGGCGCCCTCGCCGACTGCGGCGAGGCGTTCCAGTAGCAGCGCGCGCCGCTCGGAGGCCGACATGCCGAGCGATGCATTGTAGCGGGCGAGCCATCTGTGCGTCGCCTCCAAATCCGCCTGGATTTCGGGGGCGCTGGCGTCGTAGGGCTCCCCGGCCAGCATCTTGTCCTTCTCCGTGCGCATCATGCAGCCTCCACTTGCGGCCCGACTGAGCGGGCAACGATGGTGCCGACCGGCTCGGCCCTGGGTACCATCCGCAAGGTTTTGACCACTAGCTCTTTGTCTGATCGCCTGCTTCAGGCGCTCCCGACGTTCCGCCCGGCGCGATCATGCTGCCAGGCGTTAAGGCGCGATCGTCTCAGGTTGCATCAACCCGAGACGTGAACCGCCCTCTCAAACGAGACTTGCGAGCGTGATCGCCAAAACTGAGGCGATCACACGCTAACGCGACAATGCCTTCCGCCGCACATAGCGGCCCGTGCCGACGGCGGACTGTTCCAGCGTGCCGTCCCGCAGCACCGCGCGGCCGCGCACGAAGCTGTGGACGACACGGCCGCGGAACTTCCAGCCCTCATAGATTGAGTATCCAGCGCTGGACACCACCTCCGCACGGTTCAGCGTCCACTCCGCCGCCGGATCGACGAAGGTCAGGTCGGCGTCCAGCCCTGGCAGGATCGTGCCCTTCACGTGCCCAAGCCCCATGGCGCGGGCCGGGTTGGTCGCGCTGACCTCGGCGATCCGCGCAAGGCTCATGCCGCGCTTGTGGTGGCCCTCGCTCAACAGCACCGGCAGCAGGGTTTCCAGGCCCGGACAGCCGGGGGACGCAGCCCAGATACCGCCGTTCTTGGAAGAAATGTCGCGGTGCACATGGTCGGTGCCGACCGTGTCGATCTCGCCCGACAGCAGCCCGTGCCACAGCGCCTCCCGGTCGGCTGGCTCGCGCAGGGGCGGGTTGATCTTGGCGACGTCGCGGGCCGAGGTGACATCGTGGGTCAGGTAATGCGGACAGGTTTCCACCAGCACCCGCGCCCCGGCCCGCCGGTGCCGCAGCGCCGCTTCCAGCGCCTCGGCGGAGGAGGTGTGCACCACATACAGCGGCGCACCCGCCACATGCGCGATATAGGCCGCGCGCTGCACCGCGTCGGCTTCAACGAAGGGTGGGCGGGAGGCATTCCAGGTCGCGAGGCCCCCGCTTCCGTCGGGGTCGGCGGCCTTGGCCCGTTCGCGCGTCACCCAGGCGAGCTCGATGGTCTCGGGATGGGGGCAGACCATGCCGCCATTTGCCGCCGCCGCGTCGCAGAGCCGCAGCAGAAACCCGTCGTCGATGTCGGGCAGGCCGAGGCGCGCGCCCTCGCCGCCGCGGTTGTTCATGAAGATCTTGAAGCTGGGGGCGCCGTACTCGTGGATATAGGCCGGCACGCCGGCCAGTTGCGCCTCGGTCGAGATGATGAAGTGATAGCCGAAATCGATCCGCGCGCCGGCTTCGGTGACGGCACACACGTCGTCGAAAATGTCCTCGAAGCGTTCAGTCGCCATCAGATACGGCACGAAGCAGGTGATGCCGCCCATCGCGGCGGCGGCGCTCTCCCGGTCCGCGTCGGCGGGCACGCGCGGGCGGGAGATGTCCTTGCCGTGGCCGAGATGCAGATGCACGTCGATGGCGCCTGGCAGGATCACCAATCCACGTGCGTCGAGCGTCGCCTCGGCGGCGCAGGCCGCGCCGGGGGCCAGGAGCGCGGCGATCTTTCCGTCCGCGACCGCGATGTCGCAGGCGGCCTGGCCGCTGCCCGGCAGGATCGCGTCCGCACCGCGTACCACCAGATCGTATGCCATCATGCTGTCCTTTGTTTCCGGATTTCGGGTCTGAGGGCGTCGCTGATCGCGGCGAGCGAAGCGGCCCGGTCAAGTTCCGCCACGGCCGTCTCCAACGCGGCGACAGCGGCCTCGTCCAAGACGCGGGCGGCGTTGGCGCGGAACTTGCGCCGGACATCCGCCTTGGCAGCGGGGCGGGAACGGTTGCCGTAGACATCGTTCACCCGCACCGTCTCGGTGCTGCCGTCAGCCAGTTCGCAGCACAGCTCCGCCTCGAACAGCCGGGGGAAGTCGGCATCGCGCAGCGGTTCCCACGCCATGCGCGCCGCCAGTTCGCGCACGGCGGGCGAGATCGGCGCCTCGAACGTCCCGAGACCGACCACACCTTCGAACAGGCGCGCGGCGATCACGATCGGCAGGCTCCAGCGCGCCGCGTGCGGCGTGGCCGGGGCCTGCTTCAGCTCCCAGGGCTCGCACACGATGGCGGCCGCGCCCTGGGGCACGCGGCAGGTCAGCCGCCGGACGGTTTCCGGCGTCACGCCACGGTCGGCCAGGATGCCGGCCGCCTCGACGAACGGGTGGATGTAGTGGCAGCAGGGGTAGAACTTGAACGCGGCATCGGGCAGGTGCCAGAGCGTGCCGAAATCATCGAGCAGCACGCTTAGTCGGCCGGCCCCGTTGGGATCGCCGGCGAAAGTGGCGAACAGGCCGAACTTGCCCTCGATCGCGGTCAGCGGCCCGGTCAAACCGGCGCGGGCCAGCTGCGCCGCGATCAGCCCGCCATGCGCCGCCCAGCCCGGATGCAGGGATTTGACCGAGGAACCGTTGGTCAGGAATTCGAACACGCCGGAGGACTGGCTGAGCGCGATACCGACCGCCGCCAGGCTTTGGTCTTCGTCGAGGCCGAACAGCTCCGCGCCGATCAGGGCGGCGACCAGCGCGCCGCCGACCGAGGTGATCTGGAAGCCGCGCGCCTGGAACCCGCCGGGGGCGGCCAGGCCGAGGCGCACCAGGACCTCCCAGCCACGCGCATAGGCGCCGAGAACGGCCGCCCCCGTCGCGCCGGCGGCCTCACCTGCGGCCAGCGCCGCGGCGGCCAGTACCGCGCTGCCATGCACGATCGAGCCGGTGTGCGTGTCGTCGTATTCCAGGCTGTGAATCAGCCCGCCATTGATCATCGCGGCGTCCGCAGCGGATGCGCCGGCGGTGCAGCCGAACACGCTGGCCTTCCCGCCGGTGGCGACGGTTTCAGCGTATGCAAGATAGGGAGCACCCACCGCCGAACCGGACGAAGCGAGACCGACGCCGATCGCATCCAGCAGATGTTCCCGCGCCGTCGCCATGACGGCGGCGGGCAACGGCTCCGGCCGCAGCGCGCGCCAGCGCCGCACAAGTGTGCGGGCGAGGGTCACGCTGCCTGTTCCTGGATCTCGCGCGCGGCGGCCAGCGCGGCCAACCGGCCGAGCGCGATCGCCGAGAGCAGGCCGTTGCCCGAGGCGTAGCCGAGCGCGCCGGCACGTCCGCTGATGCCGGACGCCGCGCCGCCGCCCGCGAACAGGTTCGCCACCGCCTGGCCATCCGGCCGCAGCACCCGACCGTCGCCGTCCACCCGCAGTCCCCCCTGGGTGTGGAACAGCCCCGGCACGACGCGGCCGATATAGAAGGGCGCCTGAAGCGGCCCGAGGCCGAAATCGCGCCGCCCGAAGCGGTCCGCCGCCATGCCGCGCGCGGCGTCATTGTACGCCGCCAGTTCCGCGGCCAGCACCGCCGGGTCCAGCCCGAGGGCGGCCGCGGCCTGTTCCGGCGTGTCGGCCTTCTTCACGCCGCCATAGGTCCAGAGTTCCACGAACTCCTCTTCCTGCGAGGCGATGTCGAAGATCCGCTGGTCGAACAGCGCGAAGGCCTCGCGGCCCTGCTCGAGCACGATGCGCGCATAGCCGGAATAGCCGAGGCTCTCGTCACCGAAGCGCCGGGCGTCCTGGCCAACAAGCAGGCCGCCTTTCTCGATCGTGGTCCAGGAGAGCAGGCTGCCCTGCGGATAGGCCACCGCGGCATAGCCTTGATAGGCCGCCATGTTAGCCAGGTCGGCGCCGAGCTTTTCGCCCCAGAGGATCGCCTCGCCGGTCGAGCCGAGGGCGCCGAAATACTGCGCTCCGGCGATTTCCGGGCAGAAGCGGCGCACCAGATCGGGGTTTCCGGCGAAGCCGTTGACCGAAAGGATGGTCTTGCGGGCGCGGATCTCTTCGCGTCCGTCATGACCGTCGATCACCGCGCCGCCAACCACGCCGTCATCCACGATCAGCTCGCTGATCGGGTTGCCGACCGCGAGCGGGATCTCCCGCCGCGCCACGGCCGCCAGCAGGTCATCGACCAGATCCTGCCCGCGCCGGGACACCGGGGCATGCAGCCGTGGCACGGAGTGGCCGATATGCTTGTAGGCCGTCACCAGCTTCAGCCGCGCGCCGACCGTGTCGACCAGCCACTCCACCGTCTCGGCCGAAACCTCGGCCAGGCGGCGGACCAATCCGGCATCGTCTGTTTCCCCGGCGATGGCCAGCAGGTCGCGGACCATCGTATCCGGGCTGTCGGTGATGCCGGCCTCCCGCTGGAACCGGCTGCCCGCCGCCGGCACCGACCCGGTGGAGAGCGAGGAATTGCCGCCGGGCCGGTCGAGCTTCTCGACGATCGCCACCGATGCCCCCGCATCATGCGCCGCGATGGCCGCGGCCAGGCCGCACGCGCCGGCGCCGATTACGAGAACGTCAATATCCGCCTGCATCACGCAGTCTCCTCATTGGTCATCATTCGAACCGTCTCGGCCCAGCCGCGGCCAAGCGCGTCCCGGTCGGCCGCCAGGATCGCTTCCAGACAGCCGCGCATCGCCGGAAACACGGCGGCGGTGTTCTCCGAGAGCTTGGCCAGCAACGTTGCGTCGTCGAAGGGCTGGTCCGCCCCGCCGCGCGCGCTGTCGCAGGACTCGGACCACGCGGTGCCGTCGCGGAAGCGCCAGGTCACCCGTGCCGGCCGGTCATTCGGCGGCGCCCCGATCGACGCGATCGGCACCAGCCGCACGCGGCGGCGCAGATCCGCGATGGCGGGATCGTGCAGGGCCGTGCTTGAGAACGCGGTCTGCCCGCCCGTGCCAAGACGCGCCACGGCGGCGGCGGCGTGCGGCATGGAGAATTTGGCGGCAAGCACCGTTTCCGGCTCCACCGTGGTCAAGGTCAGACCGAGCGGATGCGTCTCGACCACGATTTCGCTCAACTCGCCGGCGTCCCGTGTGGCACGCAGCCGTTCGTGCAGCTTCAGGCTCGCCTCGACCGTGGAGTGGGCGTACTGGCAGCAGGCGAAAATCTTGTGATAGCCGTTCGCCACACCCCATTCTGCGCCAAGCCCCTCGGTGAGCAGGCCGGGAAGCGCCGCGGTGCCGAAGCATACGGCAAACACGTCATAGGGCGTCTCCGGCAGGCCGCCGATCCCGCCTTCCGCCCAGTCCGCGGCGCGCAGGCCGATCCATGCGCCGGCGGAGGTCCAGGCGTTGCGGATCAGCGCGCCTTTCGGGGCGTGATTGAATGGTCCGGCAAAGGACATGCTGGCCGCGCCGGTCACCGCGCTCAACAGCTGCGCTGCGTCGAGGCGGCGGGCGACGGCCGCACCGGCGGCGGCGCCGATGGTTGCGAAGGCGGCGTGCGGATGCACGTTCAGCGGCGCGAAGGGGAAGGCGTGCGCGATCCGGACGGTGATTTCGTAGGCGATGACGATGGCGTCCAGCACGTCCGCCGTGGTCGCGCCACCGGCCTCGGCCTCCGCCAGGACCGCCGCCAGCAGATAGGCGCCCGCGTGGCAGGGAATGGCGCGATACCCTTCATCGAGTTCGCACCACGCGGCGGCGAGGCCGTTGGCGCCGGCCGCCGAATAGCGGTCCAGCCGTGGCCCGTCCGGGGCGAACACGGTTGCCTCGGCGGCGCCGGCCGTGCGCACGAACCCGGCGCGGGCGGTGCCGACCTGCGGTTCAACCGCGCCGGCGACAATGGCGCCGAGATCATCGAGCAAGATCAGCGCGGCACGGCGGCGGACCGTGGCCGGAAGACGGCGCGCGTCCGGCGATGCGGCCCAGTGCGCCAGCGCCCGCATGCCATCGGCCGTGCGCGCGCGTAGATCCTGATCGTTACTGTCGGTTGTCATCAGAACCACTCCCAGAGATCGGACTTGCTCGCCAACGTTTCGGCCGAACCGTCGAACACGACCCCAGCGGATTTGAGAATGACCGCGTGCTCCACGATCTTCAGCGTCGCCGGCACGTTCTGTTCGACGATGATCAGCCCGGTGCCGATCGTCTGATTGATCGCGAACAGCTGGCGCATCACGTTGCGCACAATGACCGGCGCGAGTCCGGTCGAGGGTTCGTCCAGCAGCAACCATTTCGGCTGGGTCATCAGCGCCATACCCAGCGCGAGCATCTGCTGTTCGCCGCCGGACATAGAGCCCGCCCGCTGGTGCCGGCGCTCATTCAGCACCGGGAAGATCCGCAGGACCTCTTTCGCGAATGTCTGGTCGAACAGCAGACCGGCGACGCGCAGGTTCTGCTCGACCGAAAGGGTCGGGAAGACATTGTGCCCCTGCGCCACGAAGGCGATGCCGCGACGGACATTCTCGGCGACATGGCCCGCGGCGACCGGCTTGTTCTGGAACCGCACCACGCCCTGGTCCGGCACATGGGCGCCGACGATGCAGCGCAGCAGCGTGGTCTTCCCGGCGCCGTTGTGGCCGAACACGCCCAGTCGCTTCCCGGGCTCGAGCGCGAAGGAAACGTTGCTCAGCGCCGTCAGCGAGCCGTGACGGGCGGTGAGGTTATCGATCTCCAGCATCCGTTCAGGTTCCGAAGTAAAGTTCAGTGAGTCTCGGATCGGCCACCAGGCTCTCGACATCGCCGCGTGCGAGCACCTTGCCCGCGAACATGAAGACGCCCTCGTCGCAGAGGTCGCGGATGAAGGCGACGTTGTGCTCCACGACGCAGACCGCGACGCCGCTTTCCGCGAGGCCACGCACCACTTTCTGGATGGCGCGGTAGGCGTGGCCCTCGACGCCGGCCATCGGTTCATCCAGCAACAGGCAGCGCGGATCATTCATCAGTGCCCGTGCCACGCCGATCAGCTTCTGCTGACCAAATGGCACATTGGCGATTTCCGTGTCCGCGATGCCGGCAAGTCCGGTCCGCTCCAGCACTTCCAGCGCTTTCAGCCGCTCAGCCTTCCCGGTGCGGCGAATGCGCCCGGGCTGGAAGACGAGCGTGGCCAGACGCTCGCCCGGATAATCGCGTGCGCCGATCAGCAGATTGTCGAGCACCGACAGGGACGGGAACAGACGAAGGTTCTGCCAGGTGCGGGCGAGACCAAGCCGCGCGCGCTGGGGCATCTTCAGGTCCGTCATGTTCTTGCCGTCGAGCACGATCCGGCCGGCATCCGGCGGCACCACGCCCGAAACCAGATTGAAGAACGAGGTCTTGCCGGCGCCGTTGGGGCCGATCAGCCCGACGATGCGCCCAGACGGCACGGTCAGATCGATCGCATCGGCGACGACGATGCCGCCGAAACGTTTCGAGAGGTTGGTGACTTCAAGCCCGGCGAGCATCGCGCACCTCCTCATTCCGGCCATGCCAGCGCTCGCTGGCGGCGATCAGGCCCTGTGGGCGAACGAACATGAAAATCAGCACGAGGCTGGTGAACAGAATGCCTTGCAGCGGGCCGAGCACGCTTGGCGGCAGGTTCACGAAGGTGATCGCTTGCGGCAGCGCCTCCAGCGCGATCGCGCCGACGATCGGGCCCCATGTGCTGCGCAAGCCGCCGACGACGACCATGGTGAGCAGCGCCGAGGATTGCAGGATGTCGAACTGGCCCGGCGCGATGAAGCGGAAGTAATGGACATAGATCCCGCCCGCGAGCCCGGCGAGGCTCGAGCCCAGCGCGAAGATCGCGATCTTCATCGTCATCGCATTCCGTCCGAGGGCGGCGAAGGCGAGCTCGTCGTCGCGCATCGCGCTCATTGCACGGCCGTACGGACCTTGCGCGATCCAGCGCAGCAGCAGCACCGAGCCGATGGCGGCGGCGACGGCGAAGGCCACATAGGCCTCGCGTCCCGCGGTCTGCGTGAGAAACGAGGGGATATTGGTCAGTCCGCCCGAGCCGCCGGTCCAGGGCAGGTTCTTGATCAACTCCAGAATGCCAAGCTGGAAGCCGATCGAGGCGATCAGCAGATAGTCGCCCGAGATACGAAGCGACGGGAGAGCCACCGCCACCGAGGCGATGAGCGCGATCAGTCCGCCGGCCGGGATCGCCAGGAAGACCGGAACCCCCATGTCGCGCGCGAGCAGGGCCGAGCTGTAGGCGCCGAGGGCATAGAATACCGGGTGGGCGATGGAGATCAGCCCGCCATAGCCGATGATGAAATTGAAACTCGTTGCGAGGATCACATAGAGCGCCATCAGGATGGCGATGGCATAGATGTATTCCATGACTATGCCCCTTCCGGCTCGTCGGCGATGAGGGATGGCGCCGGCGCGGTGCGGGTGAGCCGGCGTTCCGGCAGGCGAATGCCCTTCGGGAAGAATACGATGGCCAGGAACAGGAAGATGTAGAGCAGGAAGCCCTGCCACTCCGAGGGGATGAACAGCACGCTCGCGTTCTGCACGATGCCCAGCACCACGGCGGTGAGCACGGTGCCGCCGAGATTGCCGATGCCGCCGATGATGGTGGCGGCGATGGCGAACAGCAGCAGCTCGATCGAGGCCATCGGCTGCACCTGCGCGCGGCTGCCGTACAGGAACATGGCCAGTCCCGTCAGCAATCCGGCGACAATCATGGTGATCAGATGGATGCGGTCCTTGGCGATGCCGTAGAACTCGGCGAGATCCGGATTGTCGGCGACCGCGATCATGAACTGCCCGGCGCGCGAGTAGCGCAGGAAGCCGAACACGGCGGCGACCGCGACGATGGTGGCCGCGAGCGCCGGCACATCCCACTGACTGACGGCGACAGGCCCGACCAGCGTCACCGGCCAGAACAGCGACGGGAAGATGGTCGCCGGCCAGGTGCCGAACACCAGCATGACCAGATATGCGACCAGTTCCGAAACGACCAGCGCGAAGATGAACACGAACATCGACGAGGCCCGCCGCCGGCGCAGCACGCGAAACCCGAAGATTTCAAGCAGGATCGCCATCGCCACCGAGGCCACGATCGCGGCGGCGAAGCCAAGCCAGGCGGGGCCGTTCGCCAGGCCCACCACGGTGAAGGCCGCGTAGAACCCGACCGTCATCATCGCCGCCTGGGCGAAGTTGAAGACGCGGTTCACCTTGAGCACCAATGCGAAGGCGAGGGCAAACAGCACCGAGCATGTAGAGGTCGCAAGCGACGTCCACATGATCTGTGCC
This sequence comes from Rhodopila sp., assembly GCA_031291715.1. GTDB lineage: Bacteria > Pseudomonadota > Alphaproteobacteria > Acetobacterales > Acetobacteraceae > Rhodopila. Next base: position 18,130 of record JARLIN010000050.1, read on the forward strand.
AGAATGGGAAGTGAGAACATGCGATCCGATCCGTGCGGTCAGGCTGCTTGGGTGATCGCGCCGGTCAATCGACCACGGCCAGCTGGGTCCAGGCCCCGTCCGTCACCCGCATCAGGTAAACCCGCTTGCTGACCGTGTGGTCGTCGGCGAATGTCAGCTTGCCGGTCAGCGGCAGGTCGAACGTGCGGATCGCCAGCATTTCCTTGCGGAAATTCTCGCCGGTGATCGGGATCTTCTTGTCATCGAGCGACTTGAAGACGGCCGCCACCAGATAAGGCGCGTCGTAGAGGTATTGGGTGTAAGGCAGGCCGTTCGGCTCGCGGCCGACCTCCTTCGTCCAGCGCTCGACATAGGCCTTCACCGCGGGGCTGTTGTCGACGCCGGGCGCGAGCGAGGTGGCGATGACATTGTTGGCCGCCGGGCCGAGCTGTTGGATGAGCTTCGGATTGTAGATGGCGGAATAAGAGGATATCGGCTGCGATATCCCAAGCTGGCGCATCTGGGCGATGACCTGGGGCGTATCGGCGACCAGGCCCTGGATATGGATGATATCCGGCAAGGCCATGCGCACCTTGAGCAGGGTGCCCGTCCAATCGGTCGCCTTCGGGTCGTAGGCCTCATAGGCAACGACCTTGCCGCCCGCCTTGGTGAACACGTCGCGATAGATCTGCGCGGCCACCGTGCCGGTTTCGTTGTTGATGTAGAGCACCGCGGCGCGTTGCTTATCCATCGTTGTCGCGGCGTAGCGAGCGACGGCGGTGATGTCGACGGCCGCCAGCGGGAAGGTGGTGTAGACATAGTCGCCGAGTTTGGCGATGTCGGCCGAGTTGGCGCCGACCGAGAGCTCGACGACCTTGGAGTCGTTGGCGATCGGGGCCACGGCCTTCACCACTTCGGACCAGGCGGTGACGAAGGCCGGCACCTTCTCGACCGAGGCGAGGCGGGTGGCCGCCTGAATGCCGGTCTGCGCATCGGCCTGGGTGTCGAGCACGATCGCGGCCAACGGCTTGCCGTTGATGCCGCCTGCGTTGTTGATGTCTTCGATCGCCCATTGCGCGGCCTTGACCTGGTCCTGGCCATAGGTCGCCTGACCGCCGGTCAGCGGCATGGCGAGGCCGAAGCGAAACGCCGCCGATTGCGCCCTGGCCACGGGGACGGCGAGCGCGCTGATGCCGATCCCGCCGAGCAAGGTGCGGCGGTGCAAGGTCATTGTCTTGTTTCCCATGTTATCGCTTTCGTTGGCGCGCTTCAGGCGAGCGCTTCGAGTTTGGTGATGGCGTCGGTCGTCGGCATGACGTCGGCGTATTTGGAGGCCATGTCGAACAGGTTGACGGCGTGCGAGGTCGCGCTTCGGTCGTAGACCGCGTCTTCAGGCACCAGGACGCGGAAGTTATAGGCGAAACCATCGACCACGCTGCCGCGAACGCAGCCGCTCGTGGTGCAACCCGTGACAATCAGCGTGTCGGCGCCAGCGTTGATCAGGTAGCTGGCGAGGGGCGTGCCGAAGAAGGGGCTGGGATGTTTCTTCGGCAGCAGAATGTCGTTCGGCCCGGGCGCGATCTCGGCCACGAACTCATAGCCTTTGCTGGCCACGTTCATGATCGCCGGCACCTTGTCGGACAAGCGGCCGTAATCGAACGATTCCTTCGGTGAGACGTGCGGA
>JARLIN010000051.1 GCA_031291715.1 Rhodopila sp.
CCGAACGGGTTCGCGCAGGCGACGATGAAGGCGTATTGCAGGCTGCCGCCGAGGTTGATGCCCACCTGCTTGGCGATCAGCGTCGGCACCCAGGCGGCGAAGCCGTAGAAACCGAAGGTCTGGAAGAACTGGAACACCATCAGCATGATGGTGCGGGTGCGATAGGGCGCCTGCCAGATTTCGCTGAAGGAACCGCGCGCCGCCAGGTCGTCCACCTCATGCGAGGCGGGTTGCGGCAGGGCCACGCCGCCGCGATCGGCCAGCACCTTCGCCTCGATCAGGGAGGTGACCGCCTCGGCCTCGACCAGCCGGCCATGGGTCAGGAGCCAGCGCGGGCTTTCCGGGATGGCACGCCGCAGGACCCACACGAACAGGGCGCCGATGGCGCCGATCGCCACCACCCAGCGCCAGCCGTCCCAGCCCAGCGGGCTTTGCGGTACCAATATATAAGAGAGGAACGCGACGATCGGCACGACCGCGAACTGGACGCATTGGTTGAACGCGAAGGCCCGGCCGCGCATGTGCTTTGGCACCAGCTCGGCGATGTAGGTGTCGATGGTCACCAGCTCCACCCCGATGCCGATGCCGGCGATCATGCGCCACAGGCAGACGCCGAAGCCCGTGCTTTGGAACGCCATGACCAGCGTGGCCGCGCAATAGGCCAGCATCGAGAAGGTGAAGATCGCGCGTCGGCCGTATTTATCGGCGACGAAGCCGAACACGAAGGTGCCGATGAACAGGCCGAAGAAGGTGGAGGCGACGAACAGCGCCGGCCCCGAGAACATGCCGATGGAGACGCCGGTCAGCATGCCGGCCTTGACCAGGCCGGGGATGACGTAGCCTGTCATGAACAGGTCATAGAATTCGAACATGCCGCCCAGGGAGAGCAGCGTGACCATCATCCAGACGTGGCGTGTGGCTGGTAGCCGATCCAGCCGGGCCAGGATGGCGGAGGCGGTTTGCCGCTCGGCGCCTAGTGTGGCCGCGCCTGCCGTTGCTGACATGGTGTTCCTCCGTTTGGTTGTCCGCTGGCTGTTGAGAATCGGCGGACGGGTTCCGTTCGGGCCAGACTGTTACGCTGGGTTGGGTTTGTCATCAACGGGGCGTGTTTGGGAGGATCGGGTATGTGCCAGATCAGTTTGGAGCCGTGCAGCGTCGAGCAAGCCTGCACGTTTAGGTTCGGCCACTATCAGTCACCATGACCCCGTGTCGCTATCTCCGCCCTGAGTGCCAATGCCTCAGCCTCCCGGCCGAGCATGGACAATGCCTCTGCTGCACGAAGATAACCGTCGCCGCGACCTGGCCACGCTGAGCGCACCACTGCCCAGCGTTCAACCGCCTGCGGCCAGTCCTGACGGTCGCTAGCAAGTGTGGCATATTCGACAATCGGCCATTGGTCCGTTGGAAATCGATCAATTGCTTCCAACGCAACAACCTCTGCGTCTGAATACCGACGCAGCTCGCGCAGCAGCCGAATCTCTCCTTCATAGCCGAACGGCATGAGCGGAAAGCGCCGTTTAGTATCTGTCCACCGACGGACCGCTTCCATCTTGTCACCACGCGAATACGCGATTCGTGCCAGCGCAATGTAAATTTCGACAGCCAATGGAAATCGCATCCGCGCCGATGTGAACCGTTCCTCAGCCTCGTCGAGCCGCCCAAGCTCTTCCAGCGCTCGAGCAATGCCCCCATGCCCTACGGCGTGATTATCAAATCGCTGGGATACTGCTTCCCATCGACGAAGAGACTCTGTCCAATCATGACGGCAGTCCGCTGCGCGGCCCCATTCGACCCACACAGGCACCATGTCGTGAAACAAGCCGACGGCACGAACCAATAGCGCGTCCGACTGATCCAAGTCGCCCGTTCGACGCAGGCAGATTGCGTTATGCACGTATCCCTTCCACCAACTGGGAAACCGCTTCTGAACAAATTGCCAGCGCCGGAGCGCTTCCGACATATCGCCCCGCCGCTCGGCAACCTCTGCGTATCCCCCTGCATAGAACTGATCCCCAGGGGCCCGGCGCATGCCTTCATGCATAATCGTTTCCGCTTCATCGAATAGCTCGAGGCCAAGCATGACCCCCAGCGAATCGTGCGAGGTCTTCGCGAACGCCGGGAAGCGGTTCATTGCGTCGCGCCAATGATGAAGGGCATCTGTACGGTCATTGAGGGAAAGTGCAATCTTTGCAAGGTTAACCGGGTTGGCGTCGTTCAGCGCTAGTGCCCACTTCTCCTCCTCAGCAATAGCGCGGATTTCCTGCAGGGCGCGACGGCGCTCCCGCCACGCGATAAATCGGGTCGGGATTAACGAAGACCACACTAGCTGATTTTCTCCTCTTCAGTAGGCAGCCCTTGATCGGTCGCTACGACTCAAATACGTATCAACGAGCATTGACGTCGTATATCACAAATTGCGAATTCGCCCGACGAGGCAATTCCGCTCACGAGGGTCGCATGAGTTCCTTCCTCTCGGCTCGGCGCGGTTTTTTGCGTTTGACCGCATTCCTTGCTCCAGCAACTGTCGCAGCAGCGCCGCAGGGACGGGACAACCTCGTCCTTCACGTGCCGCACGTTGGCGACCTGACGCAGATCGATGCCAGTCGGCTTGCACAGGTGGACCATGGCGTCTGCGATGTCGCAGGCTATTGGGCACCGGGCGACGGAGGCGGGGGCTTATTCGACTGGGATCCGGCTGCGTCGGAACCGGCCGACGAATTCATGCTTTTCCGCCCCCAATCGCTCCCGCCTGATAGCCCCGGACGTTGGCGGCGGCGTTTGTCGCATGATGGTTCACTGACTTTCGAGATGGCGGGCGCCAAGGGCGACGGAGCTACGGATGACTGGGCTGCAACGCAGAAGGTCGTTGAGAAACTAAGGAAGGTCGGTGGCGGACTAATTAAGCTGCGGCCCCGTGGACGGTACCTGTTGTCCGGCGATCTAGACCTCACATCACCCACCACCGCACCAATCGTGTTGGAAGGGTCCAGTAGCCCATTGGCCCACGCTCGTGGTGGGAGCCCAGTCACCTTCCAGGCCTCCCGACTAATTCTTTCTCCGACCAGACACCTTAAGCTGGGAGAAGGCTGCATTGTTCGCCGCGTGGTAGTCTGGCGGCAAGGGTTGACAGAAAAGCCCGGATCGTTGGCCGAAGTGCGCCAAAACGTAAACCGGTGGTTTCGTGAGGACGGGCTAGGGGCGCCGCGCAGCATCGGCATACACGCACCCTACTCAAGCATCGCCATCGAGCAAGTAGCGGTAATCGGCTTCCACACCGGCGTCCGTCTAGAGGGCGGCGACAATAGGGTGCAACGCTGTTACATCGACGCAGCGGGATACGGCATCGAGTGCACGAATATCGCTGGCGATTGTGAATTGAATGCCGTCAACGTCAGCGGTTGGTGGAGTGCAAGCGTTACCGAACGCGATGCCTATGGTGACCACGCTTACCGGCCTGGGACGGCCTTTTACGTGCATGACCGGGCAGATGGGATGCAGATCAATAATTGCCAAGCCAACCATTGGGTAAACGGCCTCGTGCTTAGCAACGTCTGGCTTGTCTCAGTTCTGGCGTTCAATGCGGAGACTTCAAATAACGACGGTAAGGCGACCTATGGTATCTGGACACAAAATGAGGTCCGGCACGTCAGCATCATCGATCCTCGTCTTGTCACTTCGAGCACGTGTATTCGGTTCAGCCACGCCAACAAGACGTCCGCGGTTGATCTGATTGGCGGCTCGTTGGAGATGGATGGGCCGTCAGGGCACTGCGTCCAGATCGATGCCGGCACTTCTGGTCAGATTTTCGGCACAATGACCAGTAATGGGTCCGGGAGCGCCTTGGTTATCGCGGCCGGCATCATCCAGTGGAAAATCTTCGGTCTCCAACTCTGGACGAACTGCTTCTTGCCCTGGGCGACAATAGCTCCGGCTTCACTGCCGAACGTCTACCTGGTCGGAACGCGTGCGCTCGACGGTGCCAACCAGCATTACCTGCAATCGCACATCAATGAGCGAACGCTGATAGCCTATGATTCCACGGTTCCGACCTTGGATGGCAGCCCGCGCGCACCGCTCACCGTGGAGAGCCTTACCGCTGGAGGTGCTTCCGCCACGAACGTTTCCTTGCTTCGCAATGGGGTCGAAGTGGGCGCGCTTCAGACCACCGAGAGGGGAATATTGTTGTCGGCGGAGCAAATCGCCTTCTTTGGCGGACAGCCGACTAAGAAACCGATGGTCGCAGGAACGCGTCACGACAACAATGCACTTGGCTCCTTGATTTCAGCCCTAGCGACACTTGGTTTAATTTCCGATCGAACAACGCCATAGCTTCGAGCTACGTGTTGCGCCCTATGCCACAGAGGGCCGCTCCTCGCACGCTGATAGGTCGGCCAATCGCCTCAGCCACCGCTGATCTGACGGGGCGATCTCGGCCGCACGGCGAGCCGAAGTAAGGGCGTCCGGCAGTCTGCCAAGACGTTCCATTACGACGCTCAATAGAAAGCGAGTTTCCGCACTTTCATCGCGAAGAGCGACTGCACGTCTCAGCGCCTCCTCTGCAGCTTGAAGTTCCCCGCGGAGCATCAGGACTTCGCCCACGCGCGCATTACGGTGGGGTGCCTCGGGTTCGGCGGCCAAGGCGCGATTTGCGGCGCTCAGGGCATCATCAAACCTCCCTTGTCTTTGATAGAGCATGCTGATGGCGTGGTTTGCATGAGCAGAGTCGGGGGCGATCTTTAGAATTTGGCTGAATGTCTGAATTGCCCGTTCCGCGTCTCCGATCGCAAGGCACAGTTCGCCTAGTCGATACTTCCACCGCAGAAGATGAGGCTCGAGTTCACAGGCCTCGCTGATCGCGTCAGCTGCTTCCTGGCGCTTTCCCGTTTTTTCCAGAATGAAGCTGAGAGCATTAAGGACCTCCGACCTTCGAGCATCTGCTGGCAGCCCCTCCATCAGGGCAGCCTTCGCCTGGTCAAACGCGCCCGTTCCCACGAGTATGCGCGACAGTTCCAATCTCCACTGCAGTCGATCGGGCCTCAGAGCGATAGCAACCCGAAGCATCCGTATTGCTTCCGGCATACGATCCAGTTTGATGAGGCATAGTGCATATGCACCGAACAGCGCGCCATCGTCGGGCACCAAGCCTACCGCCTGCCGAAGCGCCCGCTCGGCTTCATCCAGTCGGCCATCTTTCATCAGAAGTTCACCCAGATGGCGCCACAGATGGGCGTCTTCGGGCTCCATTCCAACCGCACGCTGGGCAACGGCGACTGCCTCATCAAGCCTGCCGGCCTGTGCCAGCAGATCGGCAAGGCTGCGCGCCGGGTACCCGGCAAGCACATATGGGTTTGTCGGGAGCCGTTCAGCCACACGACGGACGATGGCGATCGCTGCGCTCAGCTTCTCGCCGCCAAGGTCGCCGGGACTCCATTGCTCGCCCGGCACGTTCGCAGCCGGCGAATGAATAGCTTCCCATTGCCATGTTGCCTGCTTACGGACCTGCTGGGCTTCATCGTTGCGCCCGGCACGCTCCAGCGCGTCGATGAACCATTGATAGGGGTAGGATTCCCTCACCCGGCGCGATTGGGCTTCCCGCAGCGCCACTCGCGTCCAATTCACTGCGACCTCTGGTTTCACCGAAGCAAATATCTCGGCGCAATTCGGCACGCGCACTTCCACGATCCGTGAGGAAGTGATCTTTTGACTGTTCAAGATCGCGAACCCCGAATATGCGCTGTGCGGTGACCGAACAATCGCATCGCATTCGCTGAGGAACCAAATATCGTTTACCGCATCTGCGAGGATCGACAGATCAAAATTATTTTCCGCAACGTGCTCGGCCCAAGATTGATCAGGTCTCGTCGGTATTTGTGACCCTGTCGTGACGACACGATCCAACCTAGGCCGCATGTAGTCAATAAAGCCCCGGTCGTCGCTGGCAACGAAATATGCGGGATCGTCTAGTCCCGCCGCTACAGCCAACGACCGGGCAGAATCAATATAATTGTCACGAATAGCATCAACACGAATGTCAAAATCCGGTATGACGTAACGATTCATCCGTTCCACAAATTCGCCGGTCATTGACCTAAAATGCATTCCCACCGCGGTACCGGTCCAGGCCGCCCGCATTTTTGCTTCTTCCCAACGCTCTGCGAGCGCGCCCCTTAGGGTGATCTGAAACGGCGTGTCGGCCTGCCTCCGGTCAGCCGTATAAAGATGGCCTGGTGTATAGCATGGAACGACAACAACATCCTCGTCAAAGGGGCGGTTGATATCGAGCCGGTCGCCCTGCACGATCATACGCGACCCAGGGTTCGACACCAGCCGATCCACCTCCCTCAAATTGGTAACAACGTCCAGCTCATCCGGAAACCGCCAGCCAAAATGCTTCAGGAATTCAGCGTGCCTGTTGTTCCGGAAATAAAAGAATCGCCTCATATCAATTGCGAGAGTGCGGTCCGTCTTGAAAGCATAATAAGCGCTATGCAGGAGAGCCGTCAGCAAATGGCCGACCCCAACCTCAGTGCAGACAAAAACCAAGTGTTTACGCGACATATCGCTGCGGCCCTCTTGTCGGACGAATCGTGAAATTGGCGACGCTGGAACTAGATAGGCAACCTACCGAAAACCAGTCTTAGCGCGGCTTCGACTGCTTCCTCTTCGACCTGGAAGCTATAATTGGGGTCGCCCTCATCCAACTCGCCGAAGACATATCCCGTTGGCTGCCGCAACGCCGTTCCCATGCCCGATTGTATGAAACCAGGATGGCCGCCGGTGCCGCGGAGCGCACACACAACAGTGCCCTCAGGCGAAAACATACTGCCATGCAATGCGGACCCGTACTCCCCCATGATTTCTCGAGCACTGGCGAACAAACGGACCTGCTCCACCAAACTGAGCTTCTCGGGCGAAACAAGCGAAAATTTTGCCTGAGACGCAAGTTCCTCGATACGCTTCCTGTTGCGCAAGCACCGTCCTTGGCTGGCTTGACCGCGCGAAAGAAAGATACGAGCCCCGTGCGTGGACCCCTGCAGATCATGCTTGAATGCAATCAGCCCACGCAAAAATGCAGCCGCATCCTTGAACAGCGGTGACATTCGAAGCCCGTTGTGAAGAATCGTCGGCAATAGCAGTTCATCGGCTGCAACGATCTCGGTTAGCGCATCATAGCGCACGATCTGGTCCCCTCCAATGCCGAGGAGATCCAGCCACGCGAGAACGTACGAGGGCGTATTCACAGGAAGCAGGTAGCGCAGACTGTGAATGTCGTATCCAGCGAAATTCAGAAGACTTATTTTCGGCAGGTATTCCACAAGCCAGTGGCCGTACACACCGTGACCCGGACCTGACAAAACCACATGCGGGCCATGAAGCCGCTTTCGTTGAGGGTTCGTCAATGTGGGTGAAACGCGTTCCACCTCTGCCTGGATATGCGCTTCGTGAATATTAAGTTCGGGACATCTGTAGTAATTTTCACCTGCGCCGAGCAAGAAATTGCCGCGTAGTTCAAATTCCCGCAGACTAAACACACCGACACTGCTGATACCCCAGAGGCCATAGTATTTTGCCATGAGTGAAGCCGGACAAGGTCCGAAGGTGAAACGTGGTGGCAGCGGCAGGGTTTTGTCCGGTCCCATGAGCCGGATGAAGTCGGCTCCTTTGACCGGGCCGGAAGCGAAATCACCGATTGCCGAAATGTTCAGCGACGCCAAAAGTCTATCTCCTGATCGCCGCAGTTAGTTTCGGTTATATGAGACGCTGTTGATAGCCCACTGATCAACCCAACCTCCTTCCCTGGATTCACGATCCTCGCTGAGTCCACAATCGTAGTGGTGGTCTGATAATAACGGGCGTGGCGTCCATCTCCAACCGATATTTGTCCGCCCCTCCAGGACCTTTCGATAGTCCGCGGACTTCACCTCCCTGGTGGGTGAGACGTTCGAGGACCGGCAGCGCAACCTGAAGGCTGCGCCAGGATTGGGCCGGCCGTGTTATCCAAGAGATCGATTTGCGATGGGAATTAACAGCCAACCCATTGAAAAAGCTGGCGCGCCCGGAAGGACTCGAACCTCCAACCCCCAGATTCGTAGTCTGGTGCTCTATCCAATTGAGCTACGGGCGCAAGCAGTCGCGGGGGTGTAGCCGAACCCCCGGATCGTATCAACCCCCTAAGCGGCCAATTTATCCAACTCCCGCAAGATCGACTCACCCATCACGCTGGTGCCGACCCGCGCACTGCCGGGCGCCATGATATCGGCGGTCCGCAGGCCGTTCTTCAACACGTTCACACAGGCCTGCTCGATCAGCTTCGCATCCTCCTCCATCCCGAAGGAGTAGCGCAGCAGCATCGCGAAGCTCAGCGTCTGTGCCAGCGGGTTGGCGATCCCCTTGCCGGCGATGTCCGGGGCGCTGCCATGGATCGGCTCATACAGCGCGTGCCGCTTGCCGGATGGCTGGACAGCCCCCAGCGTGGCCGATGGCAGCATGCCCAGGCTGCCGGTCAGCATCGAGGCCAGATCCGACAACAGGTCGCCGAACAGGTTGGAGGTGACGATCACATCGAACTGCCGCGGGTTGCGGACCAACTGCATGGCGCAGTTGTCGGCATACATGTGCGACAGCTCGACGTCCGGGAACTCCCGCTGCTGAAGCGCGGTGACGGTCTGGCGCCAGAACAGGCCGGACTGCATCACGTTGGCCTTCTCGACGCTGCACACGCGGTTCTGCCGCTTGCGCGCCAGCTCGAACGCGACGCGGGCAACGCGCTCGATCTCGTTCGTGGTATAGGTCTCGGTGTCGAAGCCGCGCTTCTGGCCGTCGGGCAGGGTCTCGATGCCGCGGGGCTCCCCGAAATAGATGCCGCCGGTGCTCTCACGGACGATCATGAGGTCCAGGCCGCGGACCACGTCGGGCTTGAGGGTGGAGGCATCGACCAGCGGGTCCAGCACCGTGGCGGGGCGCAGGTTGGCGAACAGATCCAGCTCCTTGCGCAGGCGCAGGATGGCGATCTCCGGCCGCATCTGGAAGCCCAGCGTGTCCCATTTCGGCCCGCCGACGGACCCGAACAGGATGGCGTCGGCTTCCTTCGCCTTGGCCATCGTCTCGTCGGTGATCGGCGTGCCATAGGTATCGATGGCGGAGCCGCCGACATGATCGTCGGAGATGTCGAACGTCACCAGGCGGCGGCGGTCCATCCAGTCGATGACGCGGCGGACTTCGCGCATCACCTCCGGGCCGATGCCGTCACCGGGCAGGATAAGAAGCTTCTTGTTGGCGGGCATCGGGGTGGTCCTTCGGCTAGGCGTGATCGCGCGGCGGAACCTCGAAACGCGCGAATCACGCTTTCAAACAAACGTTCAGGCGGTGGTGGCCGGCATCCAGGGCTGGCTCTGGCGGCGCTTGGCCTCGAACCCGTCGATCTGGGCGCCGTGCTGCAGGGTCTGGCCGATATCGTCCAGGCCGTTCAGCAGGGAGTGCTTGCGGAACGGGTCGACGTCGAAGCTGATTTCCTCGCCGTTGGGGCGGATGACCACCTGTCGGGCGAGATCGACGGTGACGCGCGCGTTGCCGCCCATCTTGGTGTCGTCGATCAGCTGGTCGCACACCGCGCGCGGCAGGCGGATCGGCAGGATGCCGTTCTTGAAGCTGTTGTTATAGAAGATGTCGGCGAAATCCGGCGCGATGATGCAGCGGATGCCGAAATCCAGCAGCGCCCAGGGCGCGTGCTCCCGGGAGGAGCCGCAGCCGAAGTTTTCGTGCGCGATGATGACCTGGGCCTTGCGATAGGGCTCCTGGTTCAGCACGAAGTCCGGCTTTTCGTTGCCGTCCTTGTCGAAGCGCAGCGGGTCGAACAGGTGCACGCCAAGACCCGAGCGCTTGATGGTCTTCAGGAAGCGCGCCGGGATGATCTTGTCGGTGTCGATGTTCTGCATCGGCATCGGCGCGGCGATGGCGGTGAGTGTGGTGAAGGCTTCCATGGCTGCGTTTCCCTTCCCTGCTCTAAACCAACTGCCGCACGTCGGTCAGCCGTCCGGTCACCGCGGCGGCGGCGGCCATCGCGGGGGACAACAGGTGCGTGCGGCCGCCCGGGCCCTGGCGGCCTTCGAAGTTGCGGTTCGAGGTGCTGGCGCAGCGCTGGCCGGGCGTCAGTTTGTCCGGGTTCATGCCCAGGCACATGGAGCAGCAGGGCTCCCGCCACTCGAACCCGGCTTCCAGCAGGACGCGGTCCAGCCCTTCTTCCTCCGCCTGGCGCTTGACCAGGCCGGAACCCGGCACCACCAGCGCCTGCACGCCGTCGGCGACCCTGCGGCCCTTGGCGACAGCGGCGGCGGCGCGGATGTCCTCGATCCGGCCGTTGGTGCAGGAGCCGATGAACACCACGTCGATCGGCAGGTCCTGCATCGCCTGGCCCGGAGTCAAGGCCATGTATTCCAGCATGCGCTGAAGCTGCGCGCGCTTGCCCTCGTCCGGCTCGTCGGACGGGTTCGGCACGACGCCGGTGACCGGGACGACCGCGCCGGGGGTGGTGCCCCAGGTGACCATGGGCGCGATCTCCGCCGTGGTCAGCCTGACGATGGTGTCGTAATGCGCGCCCGGATCGGTCGGCAGAGTCTTCCAGTAGGCGACGGCCTGCTCGAACGCCTCGCCCTTGGGGGCGAATTCGCGGCCGCGAACGTAATCGAACGTGGTCTGGTCGGGCGCGATCAGGCCGGCGCGGGCGCCCGCCTCGATCGACATGTTGCTGACGGTGCAGCGCCCGGCCATGTCCAGCGCACGAATGGTGTCGCCGGTGTATTCGATGACGTGGCCGTTGCCGCCGGCGGTGGTGATCTTGCCGATGATCGCCAGCACGATGTCCTTCGCCGAACAGCCGAAGCCCAGCGTGCCGGAGACGTCGATCTGCATGTTCTTGGCCGGATTCTGCAGCAGCGTCTGGGTGGCCATCACATGCTCCACCTCCGACGTGCCGATGCCGAATGCCAGGGCACCCAGCGCGCCATGGGTGGACGTGTGGCTGTCGCCGCAGACAATCGTCGTGCCGGGCAGGGACAGGCCGAGTTCCGGCCCGATGATGTGCACGATGCCCTGCCGCACATCCAGGATCGGGATGTAGGGGACGCCGAATTCCTTGACGTTCTTCTCCAGCGTCTCGACCTGGATGCGGCTGTCTTCTTCCTTGATCCCGGCACGGCGGTCCGTTGTCGGAATGTTGTGGTCGGCCACCGCGATGGTGCAGTCCGGGCGGCGCAGCTTGCGGCCGGCCATGCGCAGGCCCTCGAACGCCTGGGGACTGGTGACCTCGTGCAGAAGGTGCCGATCGATGTAGAGGATGCAGGTTCCGTCAGGGAGTCTCTCCACGACGTGGCTGTCCCAGATCTTGTCGAAAAGGGTGCGTGGCCTGCTGGCGGACATGTCTGCTCCCGATTGTAATGCGGTCCAAGGCGCTGATTTGGACGAACGCTTCGTCCGTTGCAAGCGGTCCGACGTCAGCGCAGCCATGCCAGGGCGCCGTGGGCCGCCGCCACGCCCGTGCTGAAACAGGCTTGCAGCAGATAGCCGCCGGTGGGGGCCTCCCAATCGAGCATCTCTCCAGCGGCGAATACACCCGGCCGGTCACGCAACATCAGTGACGAGTCCAGGGCGTCCGCCCGCAATCCGCCGGCGGAGGAGATGGCCCGTTCGATTGACGCCGGCGCCAGCAGCCGGATCGGCAGGGCCTTTATCAATGCGGGCAGGTCATCCAATGCCGCTCCGGCGTGCAGTGCTTCCTGCACCAGACCGATCGCCTCGGGTGTCAGGTCGGCCTGCTTGCGCAGCGTGTTCGCCAGCGACTGGCTGCGGCGCGGACCGCCCAGGCGATCCGCCAGCACCGCCGGGCTGAGGTCGGGCCGCAGATCAACCAGGATCGTCGCCGATCCCTCGATTTGAATCGCATCGCGCAGGCGGCCGGACAGGGCGTAGATCACGCCGCCTTCCAGGCCGGTTTCGGTGATGACCGCCTCCCCCCGTATGCTGTCCTGGCCAAACCGGACGGCCAGGCGTTTCAGCGGCCGGCCGGCGAAGCGGGTGCGAAAATGCGGCGACCAGTCCACCAGGAAGCCGCAATTGGCCGGCTGGAATGGCGTCAGCAGGCCGGGAAGATAGGCGTCCCACCGGGCGTCGGAGCCAAGGCGCGGCCAGGACGCACCACCCAGCGCGAGGATCGTCACGTTCGGAACGTCGCGCACCAGACCGGCGGGCGTTTCAAAGCACAGAGCCCCATCAGCGCCCCACCCCGTCCAGCGATGCTGAACTTCAAGCCGAACGCCGAGCTCAGCCAGACGCCGCAGCCAGGCGCGCAGCAGCGGCGAGGCCTTCATCGCGGTCGGGAACACCCGGGCGCTGGAGCCGACAAAGGTCGGCTGGCCAAGGCCATTGCACCAGGCGATCAGCGCCTCGGGCGGAAACGCGGCGACCATGGGTTCCAACCAGGAACGGGCCTTGCCGTAACGCGACAGGAACACCGGCAAGGGCTCGGCGTGGGTTAGGTTCAGCCCGCCGCGCCCCGCCATCAGCAGCTTGCGGCCGACCGACGGCATGTGGTCGTAGATCGTGACCTGAAGCCCGGCACGTGCCAGGATCTCGGCCGCCATCAACCCGGCGGGTCCGCCACCGATCACCGCGGCTGTATGTGGCAACGCGTGCGCCCTACGCCGGCGGCTGGTCGAAGATCATGCAAGTGGTACTGGCGGTCGCACAGAGCCGCCCCTTGCCGTCGGTCACCTTCGCCTCCGCGACCGCCGATCGGCGGCCACCATGGACAACCTTGCCCTCGGCGGAGAGTTCGCCCGAATCGTTCGTGACAGCGCGGACGTAGTTCACCTTGATCTCCAGAGTTGTGTACGCCCGGCCTTTCGGCAGCGTCGAGTGCACCGCGCAGCCCATCACCGAATCCAGCAGCGTGGCCAGGACGCCGCCATGCATGACGCCGATCGGGTTGTAATGGAACTCGGCTGGGGTCAGACGCATGACGATCCGGCCGTGATCCACCTCGGCGATCGACATGCCGATCAGGGCTGCGATCGGTGCGCCCGGAACGCTGCCATCTTGTAAGCCGCGCATCAGGTCCAGCCCGGCCATATCGCGACCAGCCTCGGCCGTCAGCCTCGGATCGGACCAACTGATGGTACGTTCGCGGATCACGCGGCTTTCTCTTGGAGCATCGTGGTGACGACCTGATAGCCGGGACCATCGACCCGGCGGCCGGTCGAGGGATCGACCAGCAGCGGCTCCACGCGCTCGCCGGTTTCGGTGTTGACGATCTGCACCTCCCGGTCGTCCGGCGGGAAATGCCTGTTGCCGAAAGCCAGCATCGCCAGCATCACGGGGCGGAAATCCCTGCCCCGCTGGGTCAGGACATATTCATCGCGAGGCGGCCGTTCGTTATACCGCCGGCGTGCCAGCAATCCGGCCTCCACCAATGCGGTCAGCCGGCGGGTCAGCATGTTCGGCGCGATCCCAAGACTTTCACTGAACTCGTCGAAGCGGGTCAGGCCGCGAAACGCATCGCGCAGAATGAGGATGCTCCACCACTCGCCCACATGCTCCAGCCCGCGGGCGATCGGGCACTGCATGCCGCTGAAACTCTTGCGCTGCATTTTACAAGTCCCATCTCAGAAACTACGATGTTGATAGTTGGTCGCGCAGAGGGAGCACGTCAATGGTAAACCACCTCGAGAAGGGGCGTTCGGCTTCAGTCGCCGTCGTCGGCGCCGGAGACTATATCGGCGGCGCCATCGCACGCCGTTTCGCCCGTGAGGGCTACCACGTGTTCGCTGGCCGGCGGAATGGCGAAAAGCTGGCCCCCTTGGTGGGAGAGATCGAGGCCGCCGGGGGCACCTGCACCGGTCTGACGCTGGATGCGCGCCAGGAAGATGCCGTGACCGACTTCATGCGCCAAGCCGACGAGGCCGCTCCGTTGGAAGTCGTCGTGTTCAACATCGGCGCCAATGTCAATTTCCCCCTGCTAGACACCACCGAGCGTGTTTTCCGGAAAGTATGGGAACTGGCGTGCTATGCCGGTTTCCTGACGGGGCGGGAGGCGGCTCGCCGGATGCTGCCGCATGGCCGGGGGTCGATTTTCTTCACCGGGGCCACCGCCAGCATGCGCGGCGGTAGCGGCTACACCGCTTTCGCCGGCGCCAAGTTCGGCCTGCGTGCCGTGGCGCAAAGCATGGCGCGGGAACTGGGGCCGAAGAACATCCACGTCGCCCATCTGGTCATCGACTCTGGCGTCGATACCGAATGGGTTCGGCAGCGCGTTGTGGCCCAGGGCGGTTCGCTCGAGGACAGGGTCCTGATGAATCCGGCCTCCATCGCCGAGACGTATTGGCAGTTGCATAGGCAGCCGCGCGATGCGTGGACTCATGAGCTCGATCTCCGTCCCTATCGCGAAACCTGGTAAGGCATCCGTCATGCAAGCGTCCGCCATGCAAGTTGAGTTCCATTTCGATTTCGGCAGCCCCAACGCCTATTTGTCCCATCGGGTGATCCCGGCGATCGAGGCGCGTACCGACGCGCGCTTCCGCTACGTTCCGGTCCTTCTCGGTGGGGTATTCAAGGCGACCGGCAACCGCTCCCCGGCCGAGGCGTTTGCCGGCATCCGCAACAAGCCCGAATATGAGCGGCTGGAAACCGAGCGCTTCATCCGCCGCCACCGGATCGAGGGTTACGTCCGGAATCCCTTCTTCCCGGTGAACACCTTGCAGATGATGCGCGGCGCGGCCGCAGCCGAACTGGATGGCGGGCTAGACCGGTATGTGAACGCGATGTTCCACCACATGTGGGAAGCACCCAAGAAGATGGATGAACCGGACGTGCTCCGTGACGCTCTGACGGCCTCTGGGTTTGACGCGGTGGCGGTCATGGCACGGATGCAGGACCCGGCGGTGAAAGCCAAACTTATCGCCAACACCGAAATGTCCGTCGCCCGCGGCGCATTCGGGTCGCCTACATTCTTCGTGGGTGACGCGATGTATTTCGGCAAGGACCGGCTGCGAGATGTGGAAGAGGCAATTCTTGGATTAGCGTGACAGGCACCTTTGCGGCACGTGCTTACTCGGTTATTCCGCCGCCGCACCTCAGGATGCACCGACGCGCGCGCGTCGGCCGAGTCACAGGAGAAGAGACAATGTCAGCAACGGTAGCAGCCCACGCGAAACGCTCCGGCATTGCGACGGTCCTTCGCGTGACCAGCGGCAACTTCCTGGAAATGTTCGACTTTTTCCTGTTCGGCTTCTACGCCACCTACATATCCAAGGCATTCTTCCCCGCCGGCAGCGATTTCGCCAGCCTGATGCTGACCTTCATGACCTTCGGCGCCGGCTTCCTCATGCGGCCGCTCGGCGCGATCATCCTCGGCGCCTACGTGGACCAGATCGGCCGGCGGAAAGGCCTGATCCTGACGCTGACGATCATGGCGAGCGGCACGATCCTGATCGCCTTCGTTCCCGGCTATGAGACAATCGGGCTGGTGGCGCCCTTGCTGGTGCTGGTGGGACGACTGCTGCAGGGCTTCTCAGCCGGCGTCGAGCTGGGCGGCGTGTCCGTCTACCTGTCGGAAATGGCGACGCCAGGTAACAAGGGCTTCTACGTCTCCTGGCAATCGGCGAGCCAGCAGGTGGCGATCATGGTCGCAGCCGTCCTCGGTTATCTGTTGAGCACCCAACTGACCGCGCCGCAGATCGGCGCCTGGGGCTGGCGCATCCCGTTCGTCATCGGCTGCCTGATCGTACCCTTCCTGTTCTACATCCGCCGGTCGTTGGAGGAGACGCAGGAATTCCTGGCGCGCAAGCACCGTCCCTCGACGTCGGAAATCTTCGCCTCGATCGGCCGCGACTGGTTGATCATCCTGATGGGGATGCTGCTGGTGGTGATGACGACGGTCTCGTTCTACGCGATCACCGTCTATACGCCGACGTTCGGCAAGGCCGTGCTGAAGCTGACGACCACCGACAGTCTGATCGTGACGTTCTGTGTCGGATTGTCGAACTTCTTCTGGCTCCCGGTGATGGGCGCGCTGTCGGACCGGGTTGGCCGCAAGCCGATCCTGATGGTGTTCTCGGGGCTGACGCTGCTGACGGCGTATCCGGCGCTCGCCTGGCTGGTCGCCGCACCGAGTTTCCCCAACATGCTGATGGTGCTGCTGTGGTTGTCGTTCCTTTATGGCAGCTACAATGGGGCGATGGTGGTCGCACTGACCGAGATCGTGCCGGTCGAGGTCCGCACCGCCGGGTTCTCTTTGGCTTACGCGCTGGCGACCGCGCTGTTCGGCGGGTTCACGCCACTGATGTCCACCTGGCTGATCGAGGTGACCGGAAACAAGGCGGCGCCTGGTATCTGGATGGGATTCGCCGGGGCGTGCGGGTTGGTCGCGACGATCGTGGTTTACAGCAACGGCGCGGTCCGGACGCGAGCGGAACGGGAAAGCCAGACAGCATAGCGGCGCCGGCACGGTAATCCGCTATCTATACCGAATTATAACGCAATAGGATTGCCGAGGATGCGTCGTGGTTTCGTGCTGGCGGGCCTGCTCCTGCCCCTAAGCGGTTGTTATGTGCCTCCGCAAGGTCCCGTTTACGGCTACGCCCAGCCGGGCTATCCGCCGGCCGCCGATTATGGGTATGCGCCGCAGGGCTATCCGCCGGGTGGCGCTCAACCGGCTCCGTATGATCCATACGGCGCTGCTTACCCCGGATACAGTTACAACGACGGTGCGCCTACCATCATCGAGGGCGGCATCACGGTGCCGCTTGTCCTGCTTGGCAGCGAGTGGGGCTACTACGACTCGGAACGCCATTGGCGCCGTGCCCCCGAAGGGGTCTCGCGCCGTCTGGAACAGCAGCGAGCGGCAGGCGCCACCTTCCACTTCGGCGGCGCGCCGCATCCTGAAGGCCGCCCACCGCCGAGGCCGGAAGGTCACCCGTCTCCCGCCGCCGAACCGTACCGCGGCCAGGCACCCTACCATCCGGGCGAGCAGGCACGCCCGGCGGCTGCACCATACGGCGGTCCCCGAACCGGTCCTGCCCCGCAACCCCAGCGGGAGGAACACCAGCGCGAGGAACACCAGCGCAGCCGCGAATGCCCAGCCGGTCAAAGGTGCTGACCAGTGGGCACGCCCGTCACTTCCCTTGCATCGGCTCCAGCCCGCTGTCCACGACGGCCGGCTTCGCCTCGGGCGAGGCCAGAAAGCGTAGCAGCGCGGCGGCGGCCTGAGGTTGCTCCGACCCGGCGACGATGCCGGCCGAAAAAACGGTGTATTGCTGCATCTCGGCCGGCAGCGGGCCGAGCAGGTCTATGCCCTTGATCGGCTTCAGTTCGCTGATCTGCTGGAAGCCGATCTCCGCATCGCCGCGTGCGACCACGGCGCCCACGGGTTCCGCTGGGATCATCCGTGCCTTGCCGGCGATCTGGTCCGCGATGCCCAACGTCTTGAACATCTCGTTGGAGATGTAGACCCCGCTGGCGCTGTCCGAGTAGGCGATCGACTTCGCCGCCAGCAGCGTCCGCTTCAACCCCTCAATCGTGCTGATGTCCGGATGCGGTGCGCCCTGGCGGACCACGACGCCGATCCCTGAGCGGGCGAGGTCCACGCGGCTGTCAGCGACGACCTTGCCTTCCTTGATCAGGTCGCCGAGCGCGTAGCCGACCATGATGACCACGTCGATTTTCTCCCCACGCTTCAACCGGGCGGGGACGGCTTGCGGGGTGTCGCCCATGCTGGGGCCCCAGCCTATCACCAGCTTGTCGCCGGTTTTCTGCTCGAAGACAGGGGCCAGGCTCTTATAGGCCGCGGCGAAACCGCCGGAACTGACGACATGCAATTCGGCGGCGTGGGCCGCGGTTATCAGCAGCAGGAAACCACACAGGGTGACGACTCGCGTCATCAGCGTTCTCATCGGATGGACCTCTCAGGCTCTAACGGCCGCTTCATGGGCGAGGCCATCCGATCGGGCAAGAACCGGCACCGTTGACCAGCGCGATCCGCGTCGTCACCATCGCCGACGGGCAGGACATGATGCGCCTCGGCTTCGCGCAGCAGGTCAGCCTTCCGCTCGGAGGAGTGTGGTGGCAACCATCATCGGGCCGAGGAAGCGGGCAAGTTGCAACGTATGCAGGCCGATCCTGTATCCCTGGTAAGGACCCGAAGGAGCGGCTTCCGCTGGCGCTGCGGCACCACCGGATGTTCCTCGGGTCCCCACCGGCCCGGCTAGATTAGTGCAGGCGGAACAGCGTTCCTCACAGATCCCGTCGGCAGGCCTGGACGGCCTTGGCGACCTCGGCACTGTCGCCCACCAAGTTGGCCAGCGCGAGCGCGAGCTTGGCCAGGAAGAGCGCTCGTTTCTCCGGACCAGCGGCGTCCACGGCTTCGGAGATCGTATCGTAGACCGCCTCGAGCTC
>JARLIN010000439.1 GCA_031291715.1 Rhodopila sp.
CGGTCCATGCCAGCGGTGTTGGCCTGCAGCACCGCCACGTCGCTATAGCGGTCGACGACCAGTCCCGGCAGCCGATCGGCCTCGGCGTGTACCAGACGGTGAAACGCCGTGTCGCAGATGCGCGCCCGCAGCGCCGCCGCCGCCGCCAGCCGCGCCCGTACCCAGGCGGCGTCGATCGCCACCTCGGGATCCCGGTCGAGCAGCCGGGCCGCGATCAGGCTATGGGGGTTGAACATGAAGGTGCCGAGGCGGACACCATCCTCCGCCTCCAACCGCACCAGTCGGCCCGGCTCCATGCGGCGATATTCGGGCTTCATGACCAGTTCGTTGCTGAACACCCAGGGCGAGCCCGCCCGCAGCCGTCGTCCCTGTCCAGCCGCCAGCCTCAGCACCGGCCGCTCGGTCATGCATGGGCCTTCCGCATAGAACGTGTCGCCTCAGGTTGAAGCGGTGACGCTATCAATACGTTGTTTGAGCGGGCGATTCATGTCTGAGATTAACCCAACACCAGACGATCGCGCTCTATTGCGCGCGGATCTGCTGTCGGGCCACCAGTCCGGTGCCGGCCAGGGTAATGACCAGATCCACCGGTACGTAGGTCCAGCGGGCCAGACGCGTTGCCTGCGACGCGTTCCGCTCAACGCGCGACACAATCGGCCAATCGCCGGTGTCCGCCGCTCCTCGCGCGATGGTGGGCCACCGCGCTGAGGTCGGCCGCCCCTGCAGCCGGGAGGGCGGGGACGATGGCAGGCGCCAGCAGGGCACCGGCACCCGTCTGGCGAGACACTAAGACGTTGTTTGAACGCACAATCCATGCGGTCCGGCGTTTCTGCCTCCCGCAGTCATGCTTCGATCAGCCTTCCGGTGGAGCGGCGGTGATCGGTATCTCACGCGCCTCCGGCTGGTCGCCCATGCCCGGGGTCCGCTGATCGCCGTCGTCGGAGTCGCCTTGCGACTGGCCCTCGTCGTTACCCTGGTAGCCGTCGCCTTGCTGGTAGTTCCGGCGCTGGTTGCCCTGCTGTTGCTGCGGCGCCTGCTGGCCATTCGGCTGGCCCTGCTGCACGGCCTGGTTCATGGCGTTCAGGATACGGAAGTAATGTTCCGCGTGCTGGAAGAAGCCTTCCGCCGTCACCCGATCGCCGCTGCTGGTCGCATCGCGGCCAAGCTGCAGATATTTCTCGAAAAGCTGCTGCGCCGTACCGCGGATGCGGATTTCCGGCCCATTGCTATCGAAGACATGGTTGCGATTGAGCGGGACGTTTCCGCCCGCATGATGGCGCATACCGCCACCGCCCGTCCCACCGCCACCACCACCGCCCGAGCGATGGTTGCGGCCACGCATGCGTTTCATGTTCATACTGTTGCCGTCGCGCTTTCCCATTGTCGGCAGACCGGTGGGAGTGTCGGGCGCCCAATATAGGCGTCCCCGGGATAGTCCCTTGGCCAACCACGATCCATCGGCGTTGATGATGGCACGCGAACGATCTGATAAATCGGATCTTCGCGACCGGGGCGCCGCCATGCAGCACCCCTGCCACACCGCCACCGTACACCCGTCCCCCCAACCCTGCCAAACGGTTTTTTCAGCGATTCGGCCAGGAAAGGACGATCGCACGAGGAATTTCCGCGAGATCGAGCCGAAGTGACGGATCGAAACCGGATTCCCGTGCCAATCCGCACACTAAGTCGGCCTGCCCCTGGCCAAGTTCAAGGACCGCCGCGCCATCCGGTGCGAGATGGTTCCGTATCTTCGGCAGAATCGTCCGGTATGCGTCGTAACCATCCGCACCACCGTCCAGGGCTCGCCTTGGTTCGTGACGCGCGACCTCCGGCATCAGGGTGGCGATGTCGGACGCCGGGATATAGGGCGGATTGGAGATGATCAGGTCGAAGCGCCCGGACAGCGCATCGGTCCAATTTCCCGTCACGAAGGCGGCCCGGTTGGCCAGGCCAAGCCGGGTCGCGTTGGCCTTCGCCAGGGACGCGGCATCAATCGCGATGTCCAGGCCGATACCAAAGGAAGAGGGGAACTCCTTCAGCAGCGCCAGGAGCAGACATCCGGTGCCGGTGCCGAGGTCGACTATCCGCCGTGGCGGAGGGCGGTTGGCGAAGGCCGCCAATGCCGCCTCGATCAGGGTTTCCGAATCCGGCCGGGGGATCAGCGTGGCGGGAGAGACCAGGAAATCCATGCTCCAGAATTCCCGGCGCCCGACGATCAGGGCCAGTGGTTCGCGGGCGGTCCGGCGCATGAGCAAGGGTTCGAAGGCCGTGGTGTCGATTTCACGGCCGGGTTCGCGGATCAGATCATTCTGCGTGAGGCCGAGCGCATGGGCGAGGAGAAGGCGGGCCTCCAAGCGGGGATTGTCGGTGACGGCCTCAAGCCGGGCCGTGGCATCACGGAGGACCTGGGCGATGGTGGCAGGCATCATGGCGTAAGGGGTGAGGGGCCGGTTTGCCGGCTGGCCACGTTAGCCTCCGACCTCATTCCTCCGCCGCCAGCCGGGCGGCCTGGTCCTCGGCAGTCAGGGCGTCGATGAACTCGTCCAGGTCGCCCTGCATGACCCGGTCGATCTTGTAGAGCGTCAGGTTGATGCGGTGATCGGACACGCGGCCCTGCGGGAAATTGTAGGTGCGGATGCGTTCCGACCGGTCGCCGGTGCCGACCTGCGATTTCCGGTCCGCCGCGCGCGTCGCGTGCAGCGCGGCGCGCTGCTGCTCATACAGCCGCGCGCGCAGGATCTTCATCGCCTTGGCGCGGTTCTTGTGCTGGCTTCTTTCTTCCTGCATCGCAACAACGATGCCGGAGGGAAGATGCGTGATGCGCACCGCGCTGTCGGTCTTGTTGACGTGCTGGCCGCCGGCGCCCGACGCGCGATAGATGTCGATGCGCAGGTCGCTGTCGTTGATCTGGACGTCGACCTCCTCGGCTTCCGGCAGCACCGCGACGGTGATGGCGGAGGTGTGCACGCGACCCTGCTGCTCAGTCGTCGGCACGCGTTGCACACGGTGGACTCCGCTCTCGTACTTCAGCCGGCTGTACACTTTGTCGCCGCTCACCAGCGCGATGACTTC
>JARLIN010000052.1 GCA_031291715.1 Rhodopila sp.
CCGAGGATCAGCGCATGCACATCATGCGTGCCTTCGTAGGTGTTCACCGTCTCCAGGTTCATCACGTGACGGATCACGTGATATTCGTCGACGATCCCATTGCCGCCGTGCATGTCGCGGGCGACCCGGGCGATGTCCAGCGCCTTGCCGCAGTTGTTGCGCTTCAGCAGGCTGATCATCTCCGGCGCCGCGTCATGCGCGTCGATCAGCCGCCCAAGCCGCAGGACGGCATGCAGCCCGAGCGTGATCTCGGTCTGCATGTCGGCGAGTTTCTTCTGGATAAGCTGCGTCGCGGCGAGCGGACGGCCGAACATCATGCGCTGGAGCGTGTAGTCCCGCGCGGCGTGCCAGCAGAACTCGGCGGCGCCGAGGGCGCCCCAGGCGATGCCGTAGCGCGCGTTGTTCAGGCAGGAGAACGGGCCGCGCAGCCCTTTCACGCCCGGAAGCTGGTTCTCGGCCGGGACGAAGACGTCCTGCATCATGATCATGCCGGTGACCGAGGCGCGCAGCGAGAACTTGCCCTCGATCTTCGGCTGCGTCAGCCCCGGCATCCCGCGTTCCAGCAGGTAGCCGCGGATGTCACCGGCATCGTCCTTGGCCCACACCACCAGCACGTCGGCGATCGGGGAGTTGGTGATCCAGGTCTTCGACCCGTTCAGCAGGAACCCGCCATCGACCTTCTTTGCCCGTGTGCGCATAGACGCCGGATCGGACCCGGCATCCGGTTCGGTCAGGCCGAAGCAGCCGACGAACTCGCCGGTGCGAAGCTTGGGGAGATACTTCTGCCGCTGATCCTCTGATCCGAATGCGTAGATCGGATACATCACCAGCGACGACTGAACCGAGAAGGCGGAACGGTAGCCGGAATCGACCCGCTCCACCTCGCGAGAGATCAGGCCATAGCTGACGTAATTCACGCCGGCGCAGCCGTAGCCGTCGAGGGTGGCGCCGAGGAAGCCCATCTCCCCGAACTCGTTCATGATTTCGCGGTCGAATTTTTCCTGCCGGTTCGCCATCAGCACCCGGGGAAACAGCTTCTCCTGGCAGAACGCATGCGCCGCGTCACGGATCGCCCGTTCGTCTTCCGACAGGGCGCTGTCCAGCCGAAGCGCGTCGTCCCAGGCGAAAGGCGTGAAGTGGCTGGCCAGGCGGGCAGGGGCGTCATTCATGCGTCGGTCTCTCTGTTCTCGGCCGCTTGAGGCGACCTGGCGCGAAGAAACATGAAGGCTGGTACATCGTCGCCGAAGCCGACAACCGCCGGCCCGAGGTCATCGTCGCGCCGGTAGCGTTCCCGGCGCGAATCCTCCCGCCGGGGTTCGTCACGCCTGAAGTCGCCCCGCCGAGGCTCCTCGCGGCGAGGCTCCTCGCGGCGAGTCTCCTCACGGCTGGGTTCATCATGGCGCGACGGCCGTTCCTCCACCACCACGGCCAGTTCGGGCTGCGCGGCGCGTTCGGTACGGCGACGGTCGGAGCGCACACGCTCCGCACGCGGCTTCTCGGTCTTTTCCTTCGCCTCGCGCGGTTTCGCCTTCTCGGCGGCCTTCTTCGGCTCCGCAGGCTTCCGTCCGCGCCGCTTGCGGGCATCTTTTTCAGCCCAATCGACCGGGTCGAGGCCCTCTACCAGGACGGGCGGGATCGGGTGGCCGATCAGCTTTTCGATTTGCTCGACCGCGTAGCGATCTTCCGGTGCGGCGATGGTGAAGGCTTTGCCCTCCAGCCCCGCCCGCCCGGTGCGACCGATGCGATGCACATAGTCTTCCGCGTGGATCGGCACGTCGAAGTTGAACACGTGCGACAAGCCGCCGATGTCGATGCCACGCGCCGCCACGTCGCTGCACACCAGCAGGCGAAGTTCGTTGGCCTTGAACTTCTCCAGCGTCGAGAAGCGCACGGTCTGGGCCATGTCGCCATGCAGAGCGCCGGCGTCGAAATGGTGCTTGGTCAGAGATTTGTGCAGGATATCGACGTCGCGCTTGCGGTTGCAGAAGATCAGCGCGTTCTGCACGTTCTGGCTGCGGATCAGACGGCGCAGCGCCTCGCGCTTGTCGTGCTCCGCCACCAGGGCCAGGCCCTCGGTGATGGTCGTGGCGACCGAGGCAGCGCGGGAAACCGTGACTTCTTTCGGGTTCTGCAGGAACGCATCGGCCAGCCGCCGGATCTCCGGCCCCATCGTCGCCGAAAAGAACAGGGTCTGACGGGTCGTGGGCAGCATCGAGACAATGCGCTCGACATCGGGGATGAAGCCCATGTCCAGCATGCGGTCGGCTTCGTCGATCACCAGAAGCTTCGTGTCGGACAGCAGGATGGAGCCGCGTTCGAACATATCCAGCAGCCGGCCCGGCGTGGCGATCAGCACATCGACGCCGCGGTTCAGTACCTCTTTTTGGTCGGACATGCTCTCACCGCCGATAATCAGGGCGTGGGTGAGCTTCAGGTACTTGCCGTACTGGACGAAATTCTCGGCGACCTGCAAGGCCAGTTCGCGCGTCGGTTCCAGGATCAGGCTGCGCGGCATGCGGGCGCGGGCGCGCGAGCCCGAGAGGATATCCAGCATTGGCAAAGTGAAGCCGGCGGTCTTGCCGGTGCCAGTCTGCGCGGTTCCCAGGACATCCCGGCCCATCAGGACATAGGGGATCGCCTGCTCCTGGATCGGGGTCGGATGGCGATAGCCCATGTCGTCGATGGCGCGCAGGACTTCCTCGGACAGCCCGAGGTCGGAAAACAGGGGGCGGGCCGGTTCCGGCGGTGGCCCTTCGGCGATCGGGATCAGGGATGGCTGGCGATCCTCTTCCGCTTCGTCGTCCGCATCCGGGTCGCCCGCGGCGGCTTCGATTTCACCCTCGTTCGCCGGTCCGGTCGCGACCGGCTCATCCGGGACGGGCGGTGCCTGCTCCTGAGTCTCCGCCGCGGCTGCGCCTATCTCCGCGACGAGCGTTTCCACGACGAGCGTTTCCGCGACGGTTGGTTCCGCGACGGTCGGTTCCGCGTCGGTAGGTTCCCGTGAGGCGGTCGTTGTTTCGGTCAAATCCGGTCCAGTCGATTGCATGGGTACGAGTTCATGGCGCAACGGGCGCGCCAGACAGCCAAACGCTGATCCCGCATGCGAGGTGCCCTGCATCCGCTCGCGCGCCGGGCGGGGTATCGGGATAACCACGGCAAAAGTCAAGGATCAGCGGCGCCGAAACCGCGGCCAGCGACCGGTCTTTCGCGGACCAGGGACACCCTGGGGGCAGCAATGCGATTCCAGGGTATCTCGACGGCTACTCGGCGGCTGTCCGTTGGGACCCGCCAAGCGCGCCGGAAGCGAGGGCCTGGGCGACCTGCGCATCGTCCAGCTTCAGGACGTTACGCAAAATCTCCTCGGTATGCTCGCCCAATAACGGTGAACGGACGACTTCGGAGACGCTGTCGGACAATTTGATCGGGTTGCCGACAGACAGATACTTGCCGCGGGTGGGATGATCGACCTCCACCACCGTGCCGGTGGCACGCAGCGACTGTTCCTCGGCCAGTTCCTTCATCGACAGGATCGGACCGCAGGGGATGTCGTATGTGTTCAGGATGTCCATGGCGTCGAACTTGGTCTTGGTCATGGTCCACACCTCGATCGTGTCGAAGATGTGCTTCAGGCGCGGCAGGCGGGCAGGCGGCTTGGCGTAATCCGGATGGGTTTTCCACTCCGGTTTGCCGATCACGTCGCAGATCGCCTCCCAAACCGGCGCCTGGGCGATAAAGTAGATGTACGCGTTGGGATCGGTCTCCCAGCCCTTGCATTTCAGGATCCAGCCGGGCTGACCGCCGCCCGAGGCGTTGCCGGCGCGGGGTACGGCCTCACCAAACGTGCCGTCGGGATATTGCGGGTATTCGGTCAGCGGCCCATGCGCGAGGCGCTGTTGGTCGCGCAGCTTGACGCGGCACAGGTTCAGCACGCCGTCCTGCATCGCGACATCCACCTTCTGGCCGCGCCCCGTGGTGTTGCGCTGGAACAGCGCGGCCACGATGCCGAGCGCCAGATGCAGCCCAGTGCCGGAGTCGCCGATCTGCGCGCCGGTCACCAGCGGCGGGCCATCATCGAAGCCGGTGGTGGACGCCGCGCCGCCCGCGCACTGGGCGACGTTCTCGTACACCTTGCAGTCTTCATAGGGGCCGGGGCCGAACCCTTTGATGGAGGCCAGGATCATCCGTGGGTTGAGCTGCTGGATACGCTCCCAGGTGAACCCCATGCGATCGAGCGCACCGGGGGCGAAATTCTCCACCATGACGTCGCAGGATTTCACCAGCCCTTCGAGGACGTCCTTGCCGACCTTGTGGCGGCCGTCGATCTCGATGGAGCGCTTGTTGTGGTTCAGCATGGTGAAATACAGGCTGTCCACACCCTTGATGTCCTGCAACTGGCCGCGGGTGATGTCGCCGACGCCGGGGCGTTCGACCTTGATCACGTCAGCGCCGAACCAGGCGAGAAGCTGGGTGCAGGTGGGACCCGACTGGACATGGGTGAAGTCCAGGATGCGGACGCCGTCGAGTGCTTTTGTCATAGGAGTTTCTCCCGAACAGGGGGCTGCTTTCGTGAACGTTGTTCATGCCCTGATGGCGACAGCCGGGGCACCATATGCCGGCCTCATGGCCCGGCCCTTGGCTTCTCGTCATGGTCCGGACCGGCCGAACTATGACGAGAAGGGAGCGGCCATGGCCGTTTCGGCCGTTACTTGTACATCGTCTGGGCTTTGGTCCCCGGCGCGTATTCCCGCGGATCGACCCAGATGTTGATCACCGCGCTCTTGCCGTCGCGGCGCACCGCTTCTCGCCCGCGCTGCAATGCACCGGCGATCTGCGAGGCTTCCCGCACTTCCTCGCCATAGCCGCCCAGCATCTCGGCAAAGCGGCCAAACGGCACGTCGCCCAGCAGGTTGCCGACATTGCCGCGCTGCTCCCCGTACTTGGCAAGCTGGCCGTAACGGATCTGGTTCATCGCCGAGTTGTTGCCGATCACCGCGAGGTAAGGCACGCCGAAACGATTGGCCGTTTCCATGTCGAACGCGGTCATGCCGAACGCGCCGTCGCCATAGTAACAAAGCACTTCCTTGCCCGGATGCGCGAGCCCCGACGCGATGGCGAAGCCGGTGCCGACGCCTAGCGACCCAAGCGCGCCAGGGTCCATCCAATGGCCGGGCGAGCGCGGCCGCACAGCCTGCGCCGAGATGGTCACCACGTCGCCGCCGTCGCCGATATAGATCGTGTCCTCGGTCAGGAATTCGTTGATCTCATAGGCGACACGGAACGGATTGATCGGCGACGCATCCGACTTGAACAAGGGCATCAGCTTTTCCGTCGCCTTCGCCTCCAGCTCCTGAAGGCCGGCCATCCAGTCCTTCCGGGCCTGACGCTTGTCGTTACGCAGCCGGCCGCTGGTCGCCTGTCGCACCGCGCCCAGGATCGCACCCGGATCGCCGACGAGGCCCAGCGCCACATCGCGGTTCTTGCCGACGGTGCGGTAGTCCATATCGATCTGCACCACCGTGGCGCCGCGGCCCAGGCGGCGCCCATAGCCCATGCGGAAGTCGAACGGCGTGCCGACGATGACGATCACGTCGGCCTTGTCGAAGCCCTCGCGCCGGGTGCGGTCGAAATGGTGCGGGTCGCCCGGCGGCAGCAGGCCGCGCCCGGAACCGTTGAAGTAGGCGGGAATGTCCAGCGCACGCACGAGGTCGATCGCCTCGTTATGTCCGCGCGCCGTCCACACCTGGGAGCCGAGCAGGATGACCGGCCGCTCGGAGGCGACGAGAATGTCGGCCAGCTTCTCTATGTCCGCCGGATCGCCGACCGATTTGGTGGAGGCGCGATAATGCCCGGCCTGCGGGATCACGGCCTTGCTGGCTTCGATCTCCCGGTCCAGCACGTCGCGGGGAATTTCCAGGTAGGATGGCCCGGGCGCGCCGGCGAAACACTCGCGTGCCGCCATCGAAACCATGTCGGCCACCCGCTCCGTGCTGCGAACCGACGCGGACATTTTGGTGATGGGCCGCATGATATCGACATGTGGCAGGTCCTGCAGCGAACCCATCATGTGCTGCGTCAGCGCGCCCTGGCCGCCGATATGCAGCACCGGACTTTCCGATCGGAACGCCGTCGCGATGCCGGTCATCGCGTTCATGCAGCCCGGACCGGCGGTGGTAACGACGCATCCCAGCTTCCCGGTCTGGCGCGCATAGCCATCGGCCGCGTGGGCGGCGACCTGCTCATGCCGGACGTCGATGATGCGGATGCCTTCGTCCACACAGCCGTCGTAGATGTCGATGATATGGCCGCCGCACAGGGTGAAGATCGTGTCCACCCCTTCGTTCTTCAGGGCCTTGGCGACCAGGTGACCGCCCGAGACCACGCTCCCGT
This sequence comes from Rhodopila sp., assembly GCA_031291715.1. GTDB lineage: Bacteria > Pseudomonadota > Alphaproteobacteria > Acetobacterales > Acetobacteraceae > Rhodopila. The sequence continues at coordinate 6,388 of JARLIN010000052.1, forward strand.
CGCGCCGTTTCGCTTGCAGCGTGTCGTCCGCGGTATTCGATGTTGTCGCTGACATTTTTTCACTTTCCTCCCACTTCGCCTGTCTGCAAGCCACCCGCTCGAACGGCATTCGGCCCATCGAGAAAGTCGCCATGACGTTCCACATGCGCCGCGAGGCCCATGGTGTGTTCCCGCACCAGCCGCTCGGCCAGGTCCGGATCGCCCGCCCGCAGCGCGGCGATGATCGCGCGATGATCGGCGACCGAGCGCTGGGCGCGGTTGTCCTGTGTCATCGTCACCGCGCGGACCGCGCGCATATGGATGAACAGCGTATCCGTCAGGCTGGACATCAGGCCGATCCCGCCCAGGCGGATGATCGCCTTGTGAAATTCCATGTTGGCGTCGGAGTATTCCGTCAGATGGCCGGACGGATCTTCCTCGAACGCATCCATCAGTCCCGTCAGTTGGGCGATGTCGGCGCGCGTCGCGGTCGTCGCGGCGATGCGCGCGGCCATGCTCTCGATCGCCGCCCAAACCGTGATCATCTCGACGATCTCGTGCTTGGTCTTGCGGACGACAATGATCCCGCGACGCGGGATGGAGCGGACGAAGCCTTCCTGTTCCAGCACCGACAGGGCTTCGCGGATCGGCGTGCGGCTGACGCCCAGATCTTGGCATAGCTGGCGCTCGTCCAGACGAATCTCGTCCGGCCTGCCGTAGATGTCCATTTCGGTGATGGCGCGCTTGATCGCGTCGCAAGCCTGCTTGCGCAGGCCGAACCCGACATCCAGCGGCTCGATACGCAGCCTTGGCTGGGGATGAGATACCCGCACCTTATCCTCCCGACGCCGCAGTATTTTGTATTTTGTATGCCACAGAGTCAATGCGCAGCAGGCGGTTTCGCGGAATTGAGACGGATGACGAAAACGAAGGACTGGCGCGGCCGTCAGAGGCGTTGCCGGGCAGGGCGGGAGGCGATAGATTTACGCTGTCGGCACAATCATAGATGGGTAACGTCCCAGCGTGCAGGAGCTCGCGTTGAGGCACGTGGGACGGGTCGGACGGTTTGAGAACGGTGGTTCAGCAGGAACATGAGTGACAGTTTCAAGCGCCGGCGCCGCGGGCGTACAGGTTCCACCTCGGCGCGGTTCAGACCGTCGCAACTTGTGCCCGTAGAGTCTGTTCGTCCAAGCAAGATCGGAAAGGCAGAACTCGCGGCATGTGGCGCCGTCGCCATCGTTGCGTTCGCCTTGGTGGCGCTGATCTGGATCGTGACAACCCGCGCCGTGCAGGAACAGCGAACCGAAATCCGCGACAGGGCGGAGCAGGCGCTGATCGGCCAGGCCGCCACGATGGCCGAAACCATCGGGCACGAATTGCTGTTGATCGATCAAAGCCTGACCATCGTCCAGGCGGCATGGAAGGCGGACAGCGACTCAGTCGACCTGGTCAAATGGCAGCAGAAGATGCCAGCCTTGACCGCTGTCGCCGACGACATCTTCATCTGTGACGAAAAGCATGTCATCCGCCAGGACATCCTGCCGCAGGCGGTCGGACAAGGTGTCGGCGCGGCCTATGTGACATTCCCGCACGGTTCGCTGGAGCAGTTCGAAAGCGACGGCACCAAGAACAAGGAGTCCCTGCTGCTGCAGGGCGAGACAGGCGCCCCGATCGATGCCCGCCAGTTTCTGATGTATATTGTGCGGCCGTTGGATCACCCGAAAGGATGGTTGATCGGGGCGTCCTATCGATCCGCTGAACTAACGAAACTGTTCGCGCAGGCGGCTTTGGGCTACAATCCGGTGGTGGCGCTTGTGGACACGCAGCGCGGCATCCTGCAGGCCGTGGTCGGCCCGGCGGCGCGCCGGCCGAAAACCGATGTGTCCCAATCCGCGCTTTTCGGCGCCATGACGCGATCGCCGTCGGGCACCTGGCTCGGCGACACGGTTATCGACGGTGTGCAGAGAATCCACGCCTTCCATCGCGTCGCCAATCGCGACATGGCGGTCCTGGTCGCGGCGAACTGGAACGAGGTGATGGCGCCGGCGGATAATCTGGCGGCGGGTGCACGTTCCCTCGCGTTCGTGGGGACCGCGCTTGTCCTGTTTATCGGTGGGCTCGTGCTTTGGGAACTTTATACGATCCGAGGCCACCGGCGGCAGCAGCGCATCCTTGACCGTAACAAGGGTGAGCTCGAACGGCTCAGAAACGATCTTGCGACGAACGCGGCCCGCACGCAGCTCAATACGGCCCGATTGCAGGTCGTGCTCGACAACACAGCGGACGGTATCGCCCTGTTCGATTCCAGCCTGCGGCTGGTCCAATGGAATCATCCGTTCCTGCGCGGTATCGGGATCGAGCCCCGGCAAGAAATGCCGCTCGACACATTGTTGCGGGAACAGGCGGCAGCAGGCCTTTGGGGCGCGATCGCGGACACCGAGGTTGAGATCGCGCGTCGGGTCGGTATTCTGCGGACCGGTGATCCGGCAGGATCGCCGCAGTCCGGACCCGATCACGAAAACCTGATCCTGCGCGGTCTGCCGATCGTGGAGGGCGGCTTCATCCTGCTGCTCAACGGCCTGTCGTCATGGGTGCCCGCGCCACCGCCAGCCCCGGCGACGGAGATCGACGAACCCGCACCCGAACCGGCTGCACCCACACCTATCGAATGGTGAAGCGGCTGAGCTGACCGGCTTACACGATCCCCCTTCTTCATGGCCCGGCCCCCCCCTTTGTCAAGGCTCGGTCCCCCTTCGTCATGGCCCGGCCCCCTCTTCGTCATGGCTCGGCGTAGTCCGGGCCATCTGAACCAGCATTGCGCCGCGGCAGACGGCCCGGCCATGACGCTGGAGGGAAGGCCATACGGCACCCTTTGCGCCGATTGGCATCACACCAACAGCGGGACGAGCAGAGCGGTGAGCAAGGCGTTCAGGCCCATCGCGATGCCGGCGAATGTCCCCGCCAGCGGGTCGACCTGGAAGGCCCGTGCGGTTCCGATGCCATGTGCCGCCAGCCCCGCGGCGAAGCCCCTGGCCCATTTGTCGGTGATCCCCAACCCGTTCATCAGCGGTGTGACAACGACCGCACCCAGAATGCCGGTCAGGATCACCAGAACGGCGGTCAACGCCGGATCGCCGCCCAGCCGACCGGAAACTCCCATCGCCACCGCGGCGGTCACCGATTTGGGTGCGATCGAGGTCACGATCGTCGGTGACGCGCCCAGCATCCGCGCGATCATGACCGCCGAAACGAGTGCGGTGACCGACCCGGCCACCAGCGCGCACGCCATCGGCAGAATCGAACGCAGGACCAACTGGCGGTTCTGATAAAGCGGTATCCCGAGCGCGACCGTAGCGGGGCCAAGCAGGAAATGGACGAACTGGGCGCCGTCGAAATAGGTGCCATAGGGTGTGCCGGTGCCGCGCACCAGCAAGCCGACCAGGCACATGGACAGCAGCACCGGGTTGGCCAGCGGATTGCGGTGGAGCGCTGCCGAGAAGCGGTCGCACAGGCAATAGACCAGGATCGTCACCGTCAGCCACAGCAGCGGCGTCCGTGCGAGATAGACCCAGAGTGCGAAAACCTCGTCGTTCATCCGGTTTGCCGCGCCACGGCGCTGAACACCCAGGCGGTCACCGCCAGGCTCAGAACCGTCGAAACCAGCAGTGCCAGAGTGATCGCGAGGGCGTTGCCGGCCAGGACATCCAGCCGCTGAACGACCCCGACGCCGGCCGGGATGAACAGCAGCGACAGATGCGACAGGATGCCGCGGCCGGTCTGCTCAAATGTGCCGTCACGCAGTTCAGCGGGTGCCAGCCGGCCGATCCGGTCGCGTGCCGCCAGCAGCAGCACGCAAAGCACCAGACCGATGACCGGCCCAGGCACCGGAACGCCGGTGCCATGGGCGATCGCCTCTCCGACCAACTGACACAGCAGGATCAGGCCGAGGCTGAGCAGCATCCGCCGGGTGGATCAGACCCGCTCGATCAGGGCGGCGATGCCCTGTCCGACGCCGATGCACATCGTCGCGATGGCGCGCTTCTGGCCAAGCGACTCCATCGCATTGACCGCCGTCAGGGCCAGGCGGGCGCCGGACATGCCGAGAGGGTGACCCAGCGCGATGGCACCGCCATGCGGGTTCACGTGCTCTGCGTCGTCCGCCAGGCCGAGTTGGCGCAGAACGGCGATGCCCTGGCTGGCGAAAGCCTCGTTCAGCTCGATGATATCCACGTCGCCGATCGAGAGGCCGGTCTTGGCGAGCAGCTTCTGCACCGCCGGGGCGGGGCCGATGCCCATGATACGCGGCGGCACGCCGGCGGTGGCCATGGCGACCACGCGGGCGCGCGGCGTCAGGCCGTGGCGTTTCGCGCCTTCTTCGGACGCCAGGATCAGCGCGGCCGCGCCATCGTTCACACCGGACGCATTGCCGGCGGTCACCGTGCCCGGATCGCGGAACGGGGTCTTCAGCTTCGCCAGCATCTCCAGCGTCGTGTCGGGACGGGGGTGTTCATCGTGCTCCACCACCGTGTCACCCTTGCGGCCCTTGATGGTGACCGGCGTGATCTCCTTGGCGAAGAATCCGCTGTCCTGCGCACGCTTCGCCCGCTGCTGGCTGTTGTAGGCGAACTTGTCCTGGTCGGCGCGGGAGATCTGGAATTCCTCCGCGACGTTCTCGCCGGTTTCCGGCATCGAATCCGTGCCGTAGGCCTTCTGCATCAGCTTGTTGATGAAGCGCCAGCCGATGGTGGTGTCGTAGATTTCCGCCGAACGCGAGAACGCCTCGGTCGCCTTGCCCATCACGAACGGCGCGCGGGTCATGCTCTCGACGCCGCCGGCCAGCATCAGGTGGGCGTCGCCCGACTTGATGGCACGGGCGGCGGTGCCGACCGCATCCAGGCCCGAGCCACAAAGGCGGTTGATGGTGGAGCCCGAAACCGCGGTCGGCAGGCCTGCCAGCAGCACGGCCATGCGGGCGACGTTACGGTTGTCTTCGCCGGCCTGGTTGGCGCAACCCATGATGCAGTCGTCCAGCGCTTCCCAGTCGATGCCGGCGTTACGCGCGGCCAGGGTGGGGATCGGGTGGGCGGCCAGGTCGTCGGCGCGGACATCCTTCAGCGCACCGGCATATCGGCCGATCGGCGTGCGGGTGAAGTCGCAGATATATGCTTCGGCCATGGACGAGGTCCCCCGTGGTTACTGTGGCAGCTGACTGGACGCCGTATTTAGACGGTCATTCACCGTGGCGCCAGACAGGGAGGGAAGGGGCGTCAACTCCCGGAATCGAGGATGCGGTCGCGATTGTCACCTTGCGAAGCGGGACCCTCGGTCCCGCGGTGCAGATGTTTATTGATCGGGCATGTCGCGTCGCGCAGGCCATGCGGTCGATGATCCAGCCTTCCGGCGCCTGACCCGGCGTCCTGGCCGATCGGCGGGAACCAGACCGGCCAAGGTACCCCGAGGGGCGGGCATGTTCAGGCGTGCATCAAGCGGATTTCTTAGCCCGCCGCCAGGGAAGGCTCAGACCCGTCCATGCTGATCCGTGGGTGCGATGACGCCGGCACATGATTGCGCCATCCGTTCACCCGCTCCGTCACCCGGATCCGCGACCGGTGCAGATGCCAGCGGAGCGTTGTCTCAGTCGAAACCGATCGCCGGTATTCCGCATCGTGCGAGGCCCGGGCATCGCAGGCCTGCTTGACCGGATCGTCGTAGAACGTCGCGATCTTGGCTGCGCTCATCCCGGGGGTTTCAAGCCATCGCGGCAGATGCACCATGCAGAGTTGCTCGATATCGGTCAGCAGACGCACCATGCCCATACCGGTTGCCGGGCAGGCCGTCTGGAAGACATCGCCGATCATGACGACGCCATCGCGACGGTATCCTTCCGACACATAGAGATCGACCGGCCTGGCGACCGCCGGTCCGATCGTGCGATAGGGCCCAATGACCGACGCGAGGCCGGGCAAGACCTGAGCCAGGCCCGTGTCGGGATCGCTCAGGAACGCCTTGGTCCATGGGTCTCGATAATCGCGATAAGTGAACAGGTTCACTCTGGTCGTGGCACCTAGCGTAAATGTGGCGAGGTAGTCGACTTGATCGCGGATGCGCTCTCGTTGATAGACGAGAAAGGAATGCTCGAACAACGATCCGGCAACCGGTTCGATATTAAACTCAAATGTCAGCGAGTGCGCCTTCCGCACCATGCGCCTTCTTATGCCGATTTGTTGACAAATGGCGTTGCCATGACCCGTGGCCAGGATAACGAGCCGGCCGGCTACCGTATTGCCGCCGGACATCCGGACGCGCTGAAGCGTGTCGCTCGTTTCGATGCTGTTTACCCGTCCGACGATTGTCCTGACATGTGCCGGCAGATGCGCGCGTGCGCGGTTAACGAACGCCTCATATCGCAGACCATAATTCACTGTCCTGTCCGTGCCGATAACGCGGCCGAAGCGAGCCGTGGTGACGGTTTCGCCGCGATACAGGCCACGTGTCAGGTCATCGAGAAGTCCAAGCCGGTGCAATTGGTCGATCTGCGGGCCGTCCAGATGTTCAGCGCGGAAATCGGGTGGATAGATCGGATACCGATCAATGAGACACACGCGGTAACCGGCCCGCCCAAGGGTCGTCGCGGCCAGTGTGCCGCTGATGCCGCCGCCGACAATCAGTATATCGTTCACCCGGGAAGCCTCGCTCGGCCGATCTGAAAAGGCGCCTGTTTTCACGCGGATATCTCCAGAAACGAAACAGATAACATAAGGCCTAATCACGAAATGACTCATCAAGAGCGAATGATATATGTAACTCCGGATTACCGTTGCTAATAAGGATTGAGATGCGGATCCGCGGTCAGCGGCAGGCCTGTCACTCAACGTTACAAAAGAATCCGGTGTGGGGCCGGATACGAGGTTTCTGAAGCATGGTGCGGTGGCAAAAGCCAACTCACAAGGCAGAGCATAAATCCGCGCGGCCGAGGCTTGTTTATTATGAATACGACACATAATTTTATCGGAACGAAACGTCAGCCTGGCGCGCGGTTATCCCATGCCGGGATCATTGCCGGCCCCCTCGAACATGGCCGGAGCTACACCGGTCCTTTGGGTACGACCACTTGGCCTTTGGTCACGACCCGGCTTATCTGGGCGTCATGCGACTGGAGGGAACGAGAATGCTGAACATGGCGGGAAAGGTGGCGATCGTGGCTGGGGCGGGGTCCGTTGGCCCGGCTGGCAGCAAGATCTGGGGCAACGGCAAGGCGACGGCGATTCTCCTCGCCCGCCAGGGGGCCTCGGTCTTCCTGCTGGATATCAACGAAGAGGCGATGGCGGAGACGAAATCGATCATCGAGGGTGAGGGCGGCACCTGTACCACGCATCGCTGCGACATGATGGTCGCCGGCGATGTGCAGGAGATGGTGCAGGCCTGCATCGACCGCTTCAAGCGGATCGACATCCTGGTTAACAATGTCGGCGGATCCGCGCCGGGCGATCCGGTATCGATGACCGAAGAAGTCTGGGATCGGCAGATCGACTTCAACCTGAAGACCGCGTTCCTGGGCTGCAAATACGTGCTCCCGGTGATGGTCGAGCAAGGCAAGGGCGCGATCGTCAACATCGCCTCGGTCGCGGGGATGCGGAACGATTTCCTCAGCGGCCGGTCGCATGTCGGTTACAGCGCCTCGAAGGCTGGGGTGATCCAGCTTTCCCGGTCCGTGGCCGGGACTTACGCGAAGAAGGGCATTCGGGTGAACACGGTTGTGCCCGGCCTGATGCACACACCCCTTGTGGAGTATCGCCTGGCCCGGACGGTGGGCGGGAATGACACGCAAAAATTGATCGATGCGCGCAACGCGGCTGTGCCGATGGGGCATATGGGCGATTCGTGGGACGTCGCGCACGTCGTGCTGTTCCTGGTTTCCGACGAGGCGCGCTTCATCACCGCGACGGAGATCATCGTCGATGGCGGCAGCACCGCGGCGATGCCCTGATTTCTGTTGCAGGAAATATGCAAAAACTCTATCTGACCAGTCTGGTCAGTTAAGGGTTTGTTAACATGTTCCCGGCACAATCGCCCGGAGATGGGCGACGTGGCGAGGCGGCACCCCGCAAGGAGGCCGCATCCTGGAAGCTCGAAGATGCGAAGGCGAGGTTTAGTGAAGTGGTCAGATTAGCGGAAAGCGGCGTTCCCCAGCATGTCAGCGTGCGTGGACGACCAGCGGTGGTGATCCTGTCGGCCACGGATTACGCGCGCCTGGCACCGGCGGCCACCAGCACCAGCCTGGCCAGCCTGTTCGCGGACAGCCCCTTCGCGCGCCTGAGGGATTTCGACGACGTCCTGGTCCGGGAGCGTCCGTCCGTCCGTGACGCCCCTGTCTTCGAGCCGTGACCCGGGCGACCCCGCGTGGCTGGCTGATCGACACCAATGTCGTGTCGGAGTTGCGGAAAGGCTCGCGCTGCGCCGCGCCGGTGTGGGCCTGGGCGACCCGTGTACCGCGGATCGCCTGCTACCTCAGCCGTGTCAGTATCGCCGAAATCCGTTTCGGGATCGAGCGCGCCCCTGATCCGGATTTTCGCGCGGAGCTTGAAGCGTGGCTACGCGACGGCCTGCTGCCCTGGTTTGGTGAGCGCATTCTGGAGGTGGACGAGCGAGTCCTCCTGCGATGGCGCTGGCTGGTATGGGAAGGCCAAAAGGTCAATTACACGTTCGCGCAACCCGACGCCCTGCTGGCGGCGACGGCCCGGGAGCATGGGCTGGGTGTGGTCACCCGGAATACCGATGATTTTGAGCGTGCCGGCGTGCTGCTGCTGAACCCATGGTTACAGGCCGACCAGAGTACGATCGCTTCGGTTTGAAGCGATCGTACTCTGGCTCATTTGTTTGATACCAAGCGGCCGAAAGATTACTCCGCGGCCATTGCCTGTCCGTTATGGCTGCGACGGCCGCCGGGCTATGACATCGGCCGGTACCGCCGCGCGACGAACCGCCGCGTTACGGCATGAACGCGCCGCCGTTCACATGGATGGTCTGCCCGGTCACGTAACGGGCTTCCGGCGAGCACAGGAAGCGCACCATCGCGGCGACTTCGTCGGGATGGCCACGACGGCCGAACAGGCTGTCGGGCAGGGCGGAACGGCCATGGTTGCCGCCCGCCGCTGCCCCGCGGATGGTTTCGATCGACCCCGGGACCACCGTGTTCACCGTGATATTGTCGCCGGCCAGTTCCTTGGCCAGGGCTCGCGTCAGTCCCGCCATGCCAGCCTTCGCCGTGACCGCATGGACCCGACCGACGGCGCCCACATGCGCCGAAATCCCGCCAAGGTTGACGATCGATCCGCCGCCCGCCGCCGCGATATGCGGTGCCGCGGCGTGAGCACAGTAGAATGCGCCGTCCAGGGTCGCGCTCATGATCTCCCGCCATTCTTCGGGGGTCATTTCGGTGAATTTCGTCTGTCGGCGGGCCGAGGCGTTGTTGACAAGCACATCCAGCCGGCCGAACCGCGCCACCGCCGCTTCCACCAGGCCGCGAGCCTGCGCGGGATCGGTGATATCCGCCATATGGACGACCGCTTCGCCGCCGGAATCCCGGACCAGACGTGCGGTCTCCTCCGCGTCATGTTCCGCCTGTCTGGCGGTTACCAGAACGCGGAAACCCTCCCGCGCCAGGTGCAGCGCGATCGCCCGCCCGATGTTCAACGCGCTGCCGGTGACGATCGCGGCCTTGGTTTCGTCGATCATTGTCAAGCTCCAAACGGTGCCGCGATTGGACAGGGAAAGCAGCTTGGTGTGCAATGGGGACACCAGAATCAGGAGGAAACCATGGCACAAGCCCCGTCGTCCGCCTCACGCGACCGAGTCCGCGAAACCGTCCCCAAGATGATCGAGGTGACCGAGAAGGTCCTGTTCGGCGATATCTGGGAGCGTCCTGAACTGTCCAAGCGTGACCGCAGCCTGATCGTCTGCGCGGTGCTCACCGCCACCTACCGGCCGGAGCAACTTCGCGGCCATCTGCAGCGCGCCTTGGACAACGGCCTGACCAAGACGGAAATCTCTGAAATGATCACGCACGTCGCGTTCTACGCCGGCTGGCCGGCCTCGATGTCGGCGGCGAACATCGCGCGCGAGGTTTTCGAGGCGAACCCGTAAAAAAACTCAGACAGGGACGGAAACAATGAAGGCGGGCTTTATTGGTCTCGGCACCATGGGTGCCAGCATGGCCGCGAATCTACAGAAGGGTATCCAAAAGGACGGCCATACGCTCGTGGTGCATGATGTCCGGCGCGAGTCGGCGGCACCGCACGTCAAGAACGGCGCGGTGTGGGCGGACAGCCCAGCGGCGCTGGCGGCCGAATGCGATGTCATCTTTTCCTCGCTGCCGGGGCCTGTGGAGTTCGAGGCGGTGTCGTACGGCGAGTCCGGCCTGCTTTCGGCGATCCGTCCGGGCGCAGCCTATTTCGACCTGACGACCAACTCGCCGACGACGATGCGGAAGGCACACGGCGAGTATGAAAAGAAGGGTGCCTATCTGTTCGATGCGCCCGTCAGCGGTGGCCCGCGCGGGGCGGCGACCGGCAAGCTGGCGATCTGGTGCGGCGGCGACGAAGCTGTCTTCGACAAGTGGAAGCCGGTGCTGGACACCATCGGCGACCAGGCCAAATACATCGGGCCGATCGGCGCCGGCTCGGTCGCGAAGCTGGTACATAACTGTTACGGCTATATCGCCACGGCGGCGGCGGCCGAGGTGTTCAGCATGGGCGTGAAAGCCGGCATCGAGCCGCTGGCGATCTGGGAAGCCGTGCGTCAGGGTGCCATCGGGCGGCGCGGGGCGTTCGACTCGCTGACCGACCAGTTCCTGCCGGACAAGTATGAGCCGCCGGCCTTCGCGTTGCGTCTGGCGCACAAGGACGTCTCGCTGGCGACCGCCTTGGGGCGGGAGCTGAACGTGCCGATGCGTCTGGCCAACCTGGCGCTGGCCGATCTGGCGGAAGGGCTGAACCGCGGCTGGGGCAACCGCGACTCGCGCGCCATGATGGTGCTGCAGACCGAACGGGCCGGGGTGGAGATCAAGGTCGATCCGCAGCGGCTGACCGAGGCGCTGGAGAACAAGGCGAAGAACGGATAGACGGATTTTGTCAACGGGTTGCAATCAGGGCGGCGTCGCAAATATGGATGTTGATGCGAAGCCGAACGAGAGCACCCCGATGACGTCGCCTGACTCGCCTATCCAACCGTGGCGCCGCGATGTCCGGTAGCAACCTCTTTGGCGAAATCCGCCGCTTCGCCCGTACATCCGGCGCCGTCGGCGGGATCGCTGCCCGGGTGGCCGGGGAGCGGATGTTCGGGATCAAGACCGACCGGGCCGCGCACGCGGAAGACCTGAAGACCATCCTCGGCGGCCTGAAAGGGCCACTGATGAAGGTGGCGCAGTTCCTGTCCACGGTGCCCGATGCGCTGCCGGCGGAATACGCGGCCGAATTGGCACAGCTCCAGGCCAACGCGCCGGCCATGGGTTGGAACTTCGTCCGCCGCCGCATGGCGAGCGAACTCGGCCCCGATTGGCAGTCGAAGTTCGCCTCGTTCAGCCATGAAGCCTCGGCTGCGGCCAGCCTCGGACAGGTGCATCGCGCAAGGCTTCCTGACGGAACGGATGTCGCCTGCAAGCTGCAATACCCGGATATGCCCAGCACGGTGGAGGCCGATCTGCGGCAGTTGAAGCTGGCGATGGCGGTCTATCACCGCATGGACAACGCCATCCAGCAGGACGAAATCTACAAGGAGCTGCGGGAGCGGCTGCGGGAGGAACTGGATTACCTCCGGGAAGCCGCCCAGATGCGCCTGTACACCCTGATGCTGAAAGAGCATCCGATGGTGCATATGCCGGTGCCGATCGCTGGCTACAGCACCAATCGCCTGTTGACGATGACCTGGCTGGACGGCCGGCCGCTTATGGAGCGCCTGGCCGAAGATCCGCCTCAGGAAGAGCGTAACCAGATCGCCGAAGCCTTGTTCCGGGCCTGGTATGTCCCGTTCTACCGCTACGGCGTGATCCACGGCGATCCGCATCTGGGCAACTATCAGGTGCGGCCCGACGGCGCGGTCAATCTGCTCGATTTCGGCGCTATCCGCGTGTTCGATGCACGGTTTGTCACCGGCGTGATCGAGTTGTTCGAGGCCGTGCGCGACAAAGACGATGACAAGGCTCACCACGCGTATGAGACGTGGGGTTTCACCGACTTGTCCCGCGAAAAGATGGACGTGCTGAACATGTGGGCCCGGTTCCTCTACGAGCCACTGACCGAGGACCGCGTCCGGCGCATCCAGGAGACGGACGACCCGATGTTCGGCCGCGAAGTCGCTGAACGGGTGCATGCCGGGTTGAAGCGCACCGGCGGCGTGATGCCTCCGCGCGAGTTCGTGCTGATGGATCGCTCGGCCATTGGTCTGGGTGGTGTGTTTCTGCGATTGAAGGCGGAACTGAACTGGAGCCGGCTGTTCCACGAATTGATCGCCGATTTCAACGAGGCGGCGCTGGCGGAACGGCAAGCCGCCGCGCTGGCCGAGGCGGGGGTTCCACTGGCGCGGTAGTAGCTGCGGTCGGTTCGCTGGTCCGGGCCGCCCGCCGTAATGGCGGGGCTTGTCCCGGCAATCCGCCCCCGCGGTCCTTACGCAGTTGGCCGGGACACGCCGGGCCATGACGATA
>JARLIN010000440.1 GCA_031291715.1 Rhodopila sp.
GATGTGATGGGCGACGGCGTAACTTCCTGACGCGCTGGATGGGTGGCCGAGCGGTTTAAGGCAGCGGTCTTGAAAACCGCCGTACGTGCAAGCGTACCGTGGGTTCGAATCCCACCCCATCCGCCAGTTCTTCCGCTAAGTATTTGAAATCACCTCATCTTTCGGTTCTGGGCCGCCCCTGATCCGTCCCCTGATGATCGCTAAGAAAGAGGCGGCGCGCTGTCCCAGTTGAACTCTCCTCAACGGCGGCCTGCACACCGTCGTTTCCGCTTTGGGGGGACAACGTAGCAATCCGGCCACACCTTACCTGTGACCACCTGCCATGCCGAGACGCCGGGTGCTCACCGGCGAGCAACTCGCGGCGCTGCTTGCGGCCTCCGGACGGCATGCCTGATGTGCAAAACGTGTCCAGCACAGCGCTTGACGCGCTCCCGGCGTCGGTTCACTAAGCTGCGGAAAATTCCGATATCGCTTGTAAGTGTCTCGGATTTCATGAATACTAGAGAGTAAGTAGATGTTCAAGCGGACATTCGGATTTGGTTCTATCCACCGTACGGTTCGTGGGAATATATCGCGCGCTCGCACCGCACGGTTGATAGCGGCCAGCGGTGTGGCGTTCGCTATAGGAATCGGCGCGGCAACCGCACAAGATAGGGCCGGCGGGACCCGGCAAGAGCCGTCATCAGCTCTTGCTGCGACAGGAGAATACATAGCAAGGGCCGCTGATTGCGCGGCCTGCCACACCGCGCCGAATGGCAAACCATTTGCTGGCGGTTATCCAATCAGTTCCCCTCTCGGGACCATATATTCCACAAACATCACGCCATCAAAATCGGCGGGCATAGGTAGTTACAGCGAGGCGCAGTTTGCTCGGGCACTGCGTGAAGGCGTCCGTGGAGATGGCACGCATCTCTATCCGGCGATGCCATACACGTCCTATGCGGGCCTGTCCGATGCGGACGTTGGGGCGCTGTATGCCTATTTCATGCAGGACGTAGCGCCCGTAGATGTCGCGCCACCCAAGACCGCATTACCATTTCCTTTTAGCGTGCGGGGATCGATGGCGATCTGGAACATGCTGTTCCTGAAGGACCAGCGCTTTCAGCCGGACCCCACAAGATCGACGCAGATGAATCGTGGTGCGTATCTCGTCGAAAGTCTCGAGCATTGTGGTGCGTGCCATACGCCCCGCAACTCCCTCATGGCTGAAAAGCAGGGGGCGGCTTTGTCAGGCGGCTCGCTTGGCTCGTGGTACGCGCCCAATGTCACGTCGGATCGTATTGGTGGCATTGGCGGTTGGACAGACGAAGAACTTTACCAGTATCTGCGAACCGGCCATGTCGCTGGAAAGGCTCAAGCTGCAGGCCCGATGGCCGAAGCCGTTCAGAACAGCCTCCAATATCTGACCGATGAAGACACCAAGGCGATGGTCGCGTACCTGAAGCATTCGCCCTCGGTTGCGACTCCCGGTGTCGACAGGCCTCGTTATGCCTATGGAAATGCATCTACAACTGAAGTCAGTCTCCGGGGCACCAACAGCGCAGACAAAGGTTGGGAAATATTCAGCGGTAGCTGCGCTGCTTGCCATCAGGAAAATGGAACCGGCACCGAGAACAGGGCCTATCCGTCCTTGTTTCACAACAGCACGACGGGCAGCGAGCGACCCGACAACTTGATCGCGACCATCCTGTTCGGCCTGAGCCGTACTGTCGACGGCAAGACCACGTACATGCCCGGATTTGGTTCACAGGCGTCCTTTACCGAACGCTTGTCAGACGAAGATATCTCCGCTGTCAGCAACTACGTTCTGGCGCAGTATGGAAACCCGTCGATCAAGGTGACGGCGGCCGATGTCGCGACGATACGCCAAGGCGGTCCGGCCCCACTGCTTGCGAACCTTACACCAGCAGTTCTTATCGCTTTGGTTGCTTTAGTCGTTGTCATTGTTGGCATCGGCCTTTGGATGGTGATGCGGCGGCGGCACGACGCGGTCAGTGCCGGCGTCCGTGCTGGATAGCGCATGCGACATGCGAGGAGATAGACTTATGTATCGCCCAGAAAACCGGCCCCGTTCAATAAACCAGCCGCAATTTTCGCGCCGCGCTCTTGTTAAGGGGGCGGCCACGGCTGTGGCTGTGGCGGGTTTCGCCGGCTCATTACCGGCACTCGCCGCGGACGATGCGGCGGGCCCCTTCACGCGCGCATCAGAGTTTTTGACGAGCCGAAAACTCAATCCGGTTTTGGCGGGACGATATTACGTGGCCTTGAAGAAAAGAGACCCGCAGTTCGATGCCGAGGTGTCCCGATTGCTTGGCATCATCGCGCAGGCGAAGGCATCCGATGTCGATGCATTCCTGGCGAGTACGCAACTCGACCAACAATCGTCGTCGACGGTGACCAAGATTATTTCCTCTTGGTATTTGGGTACTGTTGGCGAAGGTGCTGATGCGGAACTGGTAGGTTACGCTGAAGCGCTGATGTATGAACCCACTCGCGGCATCCTTGTCGTTCCAAGTTATGGGGGCGGCCCCAATAGTTGGGGTGAAAAGCCGGTATGAAACTAACGACAGGGGCAGTGTGATGAACACCACCTACGATGCAGACTTGATCGTGATTGGCTCAGGCGTGATGGGCGGACTGGTTGCGAGCGCCGTGGCACAGGCGGGCAAATCGGTCATCGTCCTTGAAGCGGGTCCGCGGGTCACGCGACGGGAAATTCTCGAGAAATACCGGAGCTCACCCGTCAAGTTGGCGCTGACCAACATGAAACTGCAAGGTGCCGGCTCACCCTATCCGAATTTGCCGTACGCGCCCACAACCTACGGCGACTATCTCGAACAAACCGGGCCGGTGCGCTACAACACGAACTATCTTCGCGTGGTTGGCGGAACCACATGGCATTTTGGCTCCGCACTTTGGCGCATGATTCCAAACGATTTCAAGCTGAAGACGCTTTATGGCCGCGGCCGCGATTGGCCATTCGGCTATGAGGAACTTGAACCGTACTACACCCGCGCCGAGTATGAACTGGGCGTAAGCGGCGTGGACGAGGAGGATCAAAGCGGTCAGGGCGGAGCGCCCTTCCCCCCGCGCTCAAAGCCCTATCCGATGAAGGGTCTCCCCTGGAGCTACGCTTTCAAGCGGGTGGCTGAGCGGCTCAGCAAAGGCGGTTACAACCCGGTAAGCGAATCGAATGGCCGTGCGACGCAACCCTGGGAGGGGCGTCCCGTTTGTGCCGGAAACAACACCTGCAATCCCGTCTGCCCGATTGGCGCGAAATATGACGGGTCCAGGACGATCGACAAAGCCGAACGCGCTGGCGCTCGCGTGATGGAGAATGCGGTCGCCTACAAGATTGAGGCCGATGACACCGGCAAGATCGTGGCTGTCCATTTCAAACGCCCGGATGGCTCGGATCATCGGCTTACCGCACGCTATTTCGTCGTTGCGGCGTATGCGATTGAAACGCCCAAGTTGTTCCTTCTGTCGACGTCCGACAAATATCCGAACGGCATTGCCAATTCGTCGGACATGGTCGGGCGTAACCTGATGGACCATACCGGCATGAGCGTCACGATGATGGCGAAGGAAGATTTGTGGCCGGGGCAAGGCCCCACCGAACTGCTCGTCTACCTGAATGGCCGCGATGGCCCGTTCCGGAAGGACATTCCATCATCGAAGATCAAGCTGCGCAACACGGTTCCAACGTCGCAAATAACCTCTGCCTTGATCGCGCAGGGTGTTTTTGGATCGAAGCTTGACGAGGAAATCAGACGCCGTTCTGCGCGCGAGTTGAATTGGGCCACCGACTTCGAGACACTCCCCCTTCCGGAAAACCGCGTGTCGCTGAGCAAGACGAAGGTTGATGGCCTTGGCCTTCCCGTCCCCTCTATTTACTACAGTGTCACTGACTACTGGAACGCTGGCCGCGATTCGATTCTCACGGATATGAAACGCTTTAGCGAACTTCTGGATGCCGACATCACCAATATCGATGTGAATCATCAGAACCGCCAGCACGTCATGGGTGGGATGATCATGGGCGATAATCCGAAAGATTCCGTTGTGGATGCGGATTGCCGGACCCACGACCATCGAAACCTTTTTGTGGCAGGCACACCTGTCATGCCGTCGGTGTCTTGCATGAATCCGACGTTGACCGGTGCCGCCCTCAGCATCCGGCTCGCCGACAAGCTGCTTAAGGAAATTTAGCATTCCCAATGCACTTTGTTGCATGAGTCGCCCGGCCTGGTGTCTTCGGGCAGGCTGGCGCGGGGGCGAGTTCCCGATCGAACGGAATTCGCGCCAGACGCGGTTTTGTTGATTTGCCGGGCGTAGGCGGGTTCCGGCGGAGGCCGCCTCGGTCAGTGCAGCCGAAAATGGTCCAGCTCTTCGTTCGCACGCATGATCCACTGGGGTTCCGCCCGGTGGATCATGCTCCCGCCCGAGCCGGCGCATGACGAATGTGTGATGCGCGTTATTGCATCGTCCGGGAGGTAGGGCACGATCTCCTGCGTGCCTCATCCAGATCTTCGCACACCTTCTGAAATCGGGCGGCGCCGTCCAGGCCGCGTTCGGCCTCCCAGGCCTTCAAGGCATCAACCATGTCGTATACGGCGCGCAGCAGCGCCGCTGCCGCCGGGTAACCGTCCGGCGAGTCATCCGCGGTTCGTGCCATCCAATGGTCGATCCGCTGATGCGCGAAGGCGGCGAAGCCATCCGGGCCCAGTTTGATCCCGGCCCGATCGGGACGGGACGTGTAGCGGTTCGTCTTCTCGATCCATCCGGTGACGTCTTGATGTGAGAGATGGTGAATACAGACGCCATCATCGGCGGAGAACCGTGCCTCACGGTCCGAATGGCGGAGTATTCCGGCATGGACTGTGCGGGAGAAGGTGACGGCCCCGCGGCGAAACAATCGGACGTGATGCTCCGGCCAGTAGTACGCACGTTCGTTGTGCAGGCCGAGGATGTAGTGACGGAGGGGGAACTCGTAGATGTCGGCCTTGGGGTTTTCGAGTTCGGCGAGGATGTGCTGTTCAGCTTCGGCGCTCAGGCATTCGTCGTCATCCATGAACAGGATCCATTCATGCCGGCACAGCGATAATGCGAGGGTGCGGGTTTCCTCGACGGTCGGAGTCCAGGGGACGGTAACGACATGATTCGCGTATGCCCCGGCGATCGTGCGGGACGCATCGGTGGAGGATTTGTCCACGACGACCAATTCATCGGCGAAGGACAGCGCGCGCAGGCAGGTGCCCAGGATATTCGCCCGGTTGTAGGAGATCACGAAGGCACTGATCTTCGGTGCGGGCATGCGGTCCCTCGCTGATAGACAGCAGGGACGTTAATGCCGGTTGGTTAATAAGTTATTAGCGAACGGATACGAATGGTCTGCGCAGGCTGGCCAGACATTCGTGTGCGGCTCGTTGATTCTCCGGGCGGCTCGTACCAGCCGGCGGAAAGAGTGACGTACGGCCTTCCCTCCACCGTCATGGTCCGGACTGCGCGGGGCCACGACGAGGGGGAAAGCGTCAGGCTCAACGCTGGCTGGTATTATGCCAATCCGCGATGGCGCCGACGCTCCGTAGATGTGCAGACGTCGTACCCGGGCGAGAGAGCACGCGACGGAGGGCGGACCCGAGGCACCCGACCAACCTGACCCTTGGCGGCTGAAGCGGCCGTATTACGCGCGGTTTAAGCCGTTCCCAGGAACCCGAGCATCTCCCGCGCGACCTCCGCCGGCTTGTCCAGTTCGGCCAGATGGCCGGCGCCGGCGATAATCCGCGTGGTGGTGTCGCCGCTGATGCCTTTGGCGAACACCTCGGCATAGGCGCGGGGCATCACCTTGTCCGCCTCGCCCCACAGCAGCAGGGTCGGGGCCTTGATTAGGCGCAGGCGCTTCTCGATCCGAGTGTTGCCCAGCGGCCAGAAAATCCGGGCTGCGGCTTCATTGGCGCGAACCTGCTCGATCGGCCATTCGATCGAATTCGCGCCCTCCGGGGGCGACTTAAGTGCCTTCCAGATTTCGGGATCGGCGCACATCAGGCCCGGTACCGCATCGCCGCGCTGCGCCCAGGGATCGGTCGGCGGGTTCTTCTCGTCGAACAGACCGAACGGCGCGATCAGCGCGAGCTTGCGGACGGTGGCCGGCCACAGCGCCGCCACCTCGGCGGCCAGTGATGCCCCGACAGAGCTGCCGGCCAGGTCCGCCCCGGCCAAGCCAGCCTGGTCCAATATGTCCCGGACCGCGAGCAGCCAGTCCAGGTGCGAATCCAGCACGGTGTGACCGCGATCTCCGCCAGGGAAACCCGGCAGGGACGGAACGATCACCGTGCGCGATTTGGCCAGCTCTTCGAGGAAGGGCACCCAGCGCGGCAGCCCGCCGAAACCGGCGAGGAAGCCGATCTTAGGGCCGTTGCCCTTGCGCCAGATGCGCGTCGGAAAGCCGTTGACTTCAACGGTCAACGTTTCGGGTTCACTCACGTCTTGCTCCGCGTTTCGTTGATGATTGTCGGCTATTCCGCCGCGAGTTTCGGCACGAAAGCCGAGATTTCCGCGCGCTGGCTGGCATCCATCGGTTGAGGCCACCAGTGGTCGGTCCAGCTCGCATGGACGTCCTTGAGCTTCGGCATCACCTTCTCGGCGAACAGCTTGGTGTTGTACCGGGTCAGGTCCTTGCTCATGTTGCCATACTGCAACAGCAGCATCAGGTGGCCGACATTCAGTTGGGTCGCCACCTCGCGAAGCTGCTCCGCGACCTCATCGGGTGAGCCGATGATGACGTAGCCGTTCTCCACGATCGCATCCATGTCGCGGGCGACCCCGGCGAAGCGTTCACCGGTGGACTTGCCGCGCACGCCCGAGTCCGCAGCCTTCTTTACCTGGCTTTCGATGCCGGCGCGCTGGCTGCCCTCACTGGTGTAGCCTGGCGGCGTCGCCCATTTCGGATCGACGTGCAGGCAGCGGCCGTAGAAGTATTCCGCGGCCTCGCCGTAAAGGTCGAAGGCCTGTTGCCGGGATTCCGCGACCCCGACGAATTGCAGGAAGCCGGCCTGGTATGGATTGCGGTCTTTCCCGAGCCGATCCATCTCCGCCCAGAACCCATCCATCGTCGCCCGGCCGGCCTTGTAACCGTAATAGGACAGGTAGCAGTAAACGTAGTTCATCTCGGCACACCAGTGCCACGTTTCGACTGATCCGCCGCCGGGAACCCAGATCGGTGGATGCGGATTCTGCACAGGGCGCGGCCAGATGTTCACATAGCGCTGCTGATTGAAGCGGCCGTTGAAGGCAAAGGTGTCCTTCTCGGTCCAGGCGCGGACCACCAGGTCGTGCGCTTCATGATAGCGCTGGCGCAACTGGCTCGGGTTTGTGCCGTAGGCGTAGCAGGTGTCCATTGGTGTGCCGACCGGGAAGCCGGCGATCAGCCGTCCGCCCGAGATCACATCGATCATCGCGAATTCTTCGGCCACGCGGGTGGGCGGGTTGTAGAGCGCGAGCGAATTGCCCATTACGCAGATCGCCGTATCGGACGTACGGCGCGCGAGCGAGGACGCGATGAGGTTGGGCGACGGCATAAGACCGTAGCCGTTGGAATGATGCTCGTTCACGCAGATGGCATCGAAGCCGCACTCGGCCGCGTATTCCAGCTCATCCATGAAGTCGTTGTACATCAGGTGGGCCCGCTTCGGATCGAACAGCGAGGAATGGATATCGACCCAGACAGACGGATTTGCGTCCCGGAAATCCGCGGGAAGTTCCGTATAGGGCATCAGGTGGAACCACATCAGCTTCATGGACAACTCCCGCGCTTGGTTAGGAAAACCCTACTGTCCAGTATTGCGAGAATCCAGCCGGTATGTCAATTTTCCCATTCCACGTGGGAAGGGGCATGCTTCCCGTGCATCGGTCGTGGCGTTAGGCTGATGAGGAGAAATAAAAACTTAAGGAAACGGTCGCATGAATGACCTTGCTGGCGCGAGCGCAACGTCCGGTTTGGACACCTCGGCCGCCGCCTGACTCGCCCGGGCGCGGAGCCTGATCCCGCTGCTGCAGTCCGCCGCCGGCCGCATCGACGCAATGACCGAGCTGCCGCCGGATGTGCTGGACGCGATGTTCGATGCCGGGATGTTCAAGTTGCTGCTGCCGCGCGCCTATGGCGGGGCAGAACTGAAGCCGACCGACTTTATCCAATGTGTGGAGGCGATTGCCCAGGGCGATGCCTCGGCCGCATGGTGCATGAACCAGGCTTCCGGCTGCTCCATGTCGGCGGCCTATGTGGCGCCCGCCGTGGCGCGCGAGGTCTGGGGCGGCAAGCGTGACGTGCTGGCCTGGGGGCAGGGGCCGGGCGCGAAGGCGATCCGGGCGGATGGCGGATGGCGCGTGACGGGCACCTGGACGTTTGGCAGCGGAAGCCGGCACGCGACCTGGCTCGGCGCGATGTGCCCCAGCTTCGAGGCCGATGGCACGCCGATCGTCCATGCCGATGGCAAGCCTTGGGAACGTACCATGCTGTTCCGGCGGGAGAAGGCGGAGATCGACGGCGTGTGGGATGTGTTGGGCCTGCGCGGCACCGGCAGCGACGCTTATACGATCAAGGATCTGTTCGTCGACGATGCGCACACGCTGACCCGGGAATACGATCCCGAGCGACGGGAGCGCGGGCTCCTGTACCGGTTCCAGGCCATGCAGCTTTACGCAGGTGGGTTCGCGAGCGTGGGTCTTGGCATTTCACGTGCGATGCTGGACGCCTTCATCGACCTGGCAAAAACCAAGAGCCAGGCTTGGTCCTCCGACTCATTGCGGGATAACCAGGCGGTGCAGAATATCATCGGTTATTCGGATGCGGCCTGGAAGGCAGCGCGCGCCGGACTGCACCTCGCTTTCGAGAACGCGTGGGAGCAGGTGCAGGCCTCGGGGAATCTGACGCTGGATAGCAAGATCCAGATCCGGCAGGCCTCTACTTACGCAATTCACGTATCACGTGACGTATGCCACCACGTGTTCCACGAGGCCGGCTCGACTGCGATCTTCAACAAATATCCGTTCGAGCGGCGGCTGCGCGACGTCAACAGCGTGTCGCAGCAAACCCAGGTACGGCGGACGCATTTCGAAACCATCGGCCTGTACCTGTTGGGCGGCGAGCCGAACACACGCTGGCTTTAATCGCGCGGGGTTGATAACGTTTCTTCCGCGACCGCCTGACAAGAACGGCGGCGCGGGGAGGAATGCCGATGTCAGGTTCCGTTCTGGGCCGCTTCGTTGCGGCCATTTTCGCGATGACCCTCGGGATGGGCGCGGTCCGCGCCGCTGAGCCGATCACGATCGGGTTCGGCATGGCGCTGAC
>JARLIN010000441.1 GCA_031291715.1 Rhodopila sp.
AAAATGAACCAGAAGATTGGTCTCATCATTCAAACGCTCTGAAAGAACCGCTCAGAGTGATCATGCTCCAGCCTTACCTAGGAGTGGAAGACATGCTCAGTCCAGAGATCCTATCTCTGGTGGTGTCCGGCGTATTGCTTGGCGCGCTCTACATTGTCGTCAGCATCGGGCTCAGCCTGATCTTCGGAGTCATGCGCGTGATGAATTTCGCGCATGGCGAGGTCATCATGCTGTCGATGTACGGCGCCTACTGGGCGCATGAGGCCGGCGGCGTCGATCCCTACCTCGCCGGGCTGGTCGTGGTGCCAGTTGTGTTCCTGCTCTGCATGACGGTGCTGCGCCCCTTCGTGTTGTGGCTGGTGGGCAGCCCGCCGCTGGTGCAGGTCTTCGCTACGCTGGGCCTGTCGGTGGCGTTGCAGAACCTGGCGCTGGTGCTTTGGGGCGGCAATTACCGCTCGGTGCAAATGCCCTATAGCGGCACCCTGCTGCATGTCGGTGCGCTGCAGATCCCGTTGACCCGCTTCGTGGTGTTCGTGGTGGCGCTGGCAGTGGTCACGGGACTGCATCTGTTCCTGAAACACAGCTATTTCGGCAAGGCGGTGCGGGCCACGGCGCAGAACCGGCGGACCGCGCTGCTGATGGGTATCGATGCGGACCGGATCTACGTGCTGGTCTTCGCGCTGGGCGTGTCGATCGCCGCGCTGTCCGGGGTGCTGCTGATGCCGATCTATACGGTCTATCCGGGCAGCGGCTTTCAGTTCGCCATGATCGCCTTCGTGGTCGTGGTGCTGGGCGGGCTGGGCAGCCTGCCGGGCGTGGTGCTGGGCGGTCTGCTGATCGGCCTGGTCGAGGTGTTCAGCGGGTACTTCATCGCCCCCTCGATGACGCAGATCGTTTACTTCGCCGTATTCATCCTGGTGCTGATCCTGCGGCCGGCCGGGCTGCTGGGACAACGCGGCGCCGAAGAACTGGGGCTGAAATGATGCGCGGAATCGTTTCGACCTTCCGCGCCAGCGGCTCCGTCTCCCAGGCAATCCAATTGGCCCTCGTCGCCACCCCGCTGGTGATCGCATTACTCACCAGCGACAATGCGCTGCTGGACTCGCTGAACCAGATGCTGATCTGGGCGGCACTGGCGCTATCGTGGAACATTCTGGGGGGCTACGCCCGGCAGATCTCCGTCGGACATGTGGCGTTCTATGGAATCGGCGCCTACACCTCGACGCTGCTCGCTCTCAATTTCGGCATCTCACCCTGGCTCGGCATGCTGGCGGGCGGAGCACTGGCCGCGCTTATCGGCGCCTTGTTGGGCTCGGCCACGCTGCGGTTGCGCGGACCGTTTTTCACCATGGCCACCATCGCCTTCGCCGAAGTGGTGCGCATCCTGGCGGTCAATTGGCGGTCCGTGACACGCGGCGCCGAGGGGCTGGCGATAGACTCCACCCCCAACCTCCCCGGCTTCGTCTTCGGGCAGGCGCGCAGCTATGTGCTGGTCACCTGGGGGCTGATGGCGGTGCTGTTCGCAGTCTCCAAATACCTGGACCACTCCAAAACGGGGCTGCGCCTGCGCGCGGTGCGGGACAACGAGGACGCCGCGCGCGCCCTTGGCATCCACACCTTCTCGCTGCGCATCAGCGTGTTGGCGGTCAGTGCCTTCTTCACCGCCATATGCGGCACGTTCTACGCCCAGTATCTGTTGCTGATCGACCCGGACAGCGTGCTCGGCGTCGATGCCTCATTGCAAATGGCGCTGATGGCGGTGGTCGGCGGGATCGGCTCGGCCATTGGCCCGGTGCTCGGCACCTACCTCCTGGTGCCCTTCGGTCAAGTGCTGCGCGCGCAGCTGGGCAGCCAACTCGCCGGGCTGCACCTGGTGATCTACGGCCTCGGCCTGGTGCTGGTGCTGTACAAATTGCCCAACGGAATCTGGCCGGCGATCGAGGCGGCCCTCAAGCGCCGCGGGCGAGCATCACGCCAAAGATCCGGGCTGCCTGAGGAGGATGCGCGATGAGCGTGGATCTCGCAGTCGAAAACCTGAACAAGCGCTTCGGAGGCATTCTGGCGGTCAACGGCGCCGGGTTGCGCGTCGCCTCCGGGACAATCCACGGCATCATCGGCCCGAACGGGGCTGGCAAGACGACCTTGTTCAACCTGATCGCCGGCAGCTTCCTCCCGGACTCCGGGCGCATCCTGCTGGGCGCGCGGGATATCACGGCGCTGACGCCGGAGCGGCGCTGCGCCTTGGGGCTGGCACGCACCTTCCAGATCCCCCGCCCCTTCTCCGGCCTGGACCTGCTGGACAATGTCGCCATCGGCTGCCTGGGTCGGGCCCGCACCGTGGGACACGCCCGCCAGTTGGCGCACGAAGTCCTGGAATCGCTGGGGATCGGCCGTTACGCCGACACCCTCGCCAGCGCCCTGCCGATCGGCCTGCGCAAGATGCTGGAGGTCGCCCGCGCCGTCGCCACCGCCCCCAAGCTGCTGCTGCTGGATGAGGTGATGGGGGGCCTGCACGGCGACGAGGTCGACCGCATGATCGAAACCATCCGGCGCATCAATGCCACCGGCGTCACGGTGGTGATGATCGAGCATGTCCTGCCGGCCATCATGTCCCTTGCTGCTCAGGTGACCGTGCTGGACCAGGGACGCATCCTCTGCTCCGGCACGCCCGAGGCCGTGACGCAGGATCCGGCGGTGATCGCCGCCTATCTCGGTGATGAGGTGCTGGCATGAGTGCGACGACACCGCTGTTGCAGGTGAGCGGCCTGAGCGCCTTTTACGGCGACATGCGCGCACTGCACGACGTCTCGCTGGAGGTGATGCCGGGAGAGATTGTCGCCATCGTCGGGGCCAATGCGGCGGGCAAGTCCACCTTGCTCCGCGCGCTGTCCAGCGTCGTGCGCTGGACCGGTCAGATCCGCTTCCGCGGCCAGGATGTGTCCGGCATTCCCGCCCATGCCATCGTGGAGCGCGGGCTGATCCAGGTGCCGGAAGGGCGGGAGTTGTTTCCCTTCATGACGGTGGAGGAGAACCTGGACGTCGGTTCGTATAACCGCCGCGCACGGGCCGAGGCCGCGGCAACCAAGGAGAAAGTGTTCACCCTGCTGCCGCGCCTGAGGGAGCGCCGCACCCAACTGGCCAGTACCATGTCGGGCGGGGAGCAGCAGATGTGCGCCATTGGACGCGGCCTGATGGCGCAGCCGGAAATGCTGCTGCTGGACGAGCCGTCGCTGGGCCTGGCCCCGGTGATCATCCGCACGGTTTACGAAAAGCTGGCCGAGGTAAACGCCGCCGGCACCACGGTGCTGCTGGTGGAGCAGAATCTGAAGGCGGCCCTGCGCATCGCCCATCGAGCCTATGTGCTGGAGTCCGGTCGTATCGTGCTGAGCGGCCGATCCAGCGATTTGCTGGACGATCCGCGGTTGCGCACGGCGTATCTGGGACGTTGAAACCGAGCGCCGCCGGCATCGTTTCGACCTCGCCGCAACTCGTCTGCCGAGCCTGACCGCGAGCCACGAGTGGCGCACCCGCGCAGATTGAGCAGGCAGTCGCCGCGCGGCTGCCGCAGATCACGCTGACGGCCAACATCGGCAACAGCGCCGACAACATATCGAATCTGCTCATGCCAGGCACCAACTTCTGGAGCTTGGCGGGCGGACTGGCTGCGCCGGTCTTCGACGGCGGCCCGCTGCTACACAAGCAGCGGGCCGCAGAAGCCGGATTCGACCTGGCGTCAGTGCAATATCGCAGTACCGTCCCCACGGCCTTCCAGACTGTTGCCGACGCGCTGCACGCGCTGCAAGCGGACGCGGACGCGCTGACGGCGGCGGTTGCAGCCGAACGTGCCGCGGGGCGTACCCTGGCGATCGTCAAGGCCGGTTTGGTGCCTGGTGCTCCTCGTCTGCGATACCGCCTCGTTAACCAACCAGAGCCATCCGGTTCAAAGGATGCACGGCGCATCCAACGTCACTTCGGCAGCTCGCAGGTGAAGACGCACCCGTCGCCGACGATGTGGGCGCGCCGTGGAGCCGCCGTGCGCTAGGCCACGGGATCCAGCACGACCACGGGAATCTCGCGCCCTTTAGCCTTGAGCTGGTAGTCGGCGTAGGGCGGAAAGATTTCAACCGCCTGCTTCCAAAGCCGAGCCCGTTCTTCACCGGAGGCGGTCCTTGCCCGCGCCCGCGTCTTCATGGTTCCGACCTGGATATCGACATCCGGATTGGCGAGGATGTTACGATACCAGCCCGGGTGCTCCGGGGCGCCGCCCTTCGACGCGATAACGAAATAACTTCCGCCTGCATTTCCGTAGAACAGCGGGAACAGATACTTCTCCCCCGACTTGCGTCCGGTCGTGGTTAACAACAGCGACGGAACGGCGATCTCCGGCTTGCCGGGTGGGGCGATCGTATATACGTGGCCGTCGGTGCCGCCGCTCGACAAGTAGCGGGCTACATGATCCTTCATCCACTGGGGAAGGTTGGGCGCGAGCTTGGTCTCGGTCATCGCTGTGTCTCCTACTCTGCTGAATGGCCATTGTCATATAGCCGATAGATGTTCAGGCGGCCAATTTCACCAGCTTCTCGATTTCTACCATGCGATGGTCCACCCGTTCGGGCCGCTGGCTGCCAAGGTTCACGACCAGACGGTCCACACCAACCTCCGCGTATTCTTGCATGGCATCAATTGGCATCGATATCGGCGGCGTGACGATGATCTGGAAGTCTTTGCCGCGTGTGCGTCCGGCTTTCGTGAACGCCGCATCCAGGCGATTCAGCATCTGTTTGGTGCCGGCGGGGTCGCGATTGAACCCATACCAGCCAGCGCCGAAGCGCACTGCGCGACGAAAGGCCGGTTCCACGTAGCCTCCGACGATAATCGGCACATGCGGCTTCTGGATCGGCTTGGGGTCCAACCGGCACGTCTCGAATTTTATCCACTTGCCCTCGAAGTCCACCACGGGCTCGGTCCACAGCCGCCGCATCACTTCAAGGAATTCGTCGCAGCGCGCGCCGCGATCTTCCCACGTATAGCCGCAGGCCTCGACCTCTTCCTTGTTCCAGCCGACGCCGATGCCGAAATCGATGCGTCCGTCCGTCAGCCAATCCAGCGTGCACATTTCCTTGGCGGTGTAGATCGGGTTGCGTTGCGGCACGAGAGCGACCCCCGTGCCAAGGCGCAACGTCGTCGTCGCGGCCGCCAGGAACCCGAATGTGGCGGTCACGTCCAGCATCCCGCCACCGTCCGGAACAGGAATGCGTCCGTCCTTTGAGCTGGGATAGCCGAACGTGTTCTTGTCGAAGAGCGCAACATGCTCGCCCATCCAGATCGAGTCGAGGCCCATACCCTCCGCCCGCCGGCCGAAATCGCGGATCATCTGCGGTGTCGCCAGGGGCGACATGAACGTGGAGAACACACCGATTCTCATGTTGGCGTTCCTTGTTCCGATGTTTGCGAACCATCAACGCTTGTATCGCCGGTCATTGCGCCGCTGCCGCCAGCACCATGCGGGATGCCTTCTCACCGATCATGATGGACGGCGCATTGGTGTTGCCCGACGTAAGCGTCGGCATGATCGAGGCATCGGCCACCCGCAGCCCGTCCATGCCATGCACGCGAAGTTGGTGGTCAACCACCGCCATCGGGTCCGATCCCATCTTGCAGGTGCCGACCGGATGGTAGGTGGTTTCCGCGTTATTCTTGACCCAATCGAGCAATTCATCGTCCGCCTGGATGTTCACGCCGGGTGCGATTTCATCGGTGGCGATGCCCTGCATCGCGGGTGCGGTCATGATGCGCCGGGTGATGCGCATCGCTTCCAGGGTTACCTCGCGGTCGAGCTGGGCGCTCATGAAGTTGAAACGGATCGCCGGTGGCCTGTTCGGTGCTTTGGAGGACACATGAATACTGCCGGTGCTCTCCGAACGCAGGATATTCATGATCGCAGTGATGCCGGAGTTTTTGGCGAGCTTGAAATTCGTACCGGCCAGGAAGGGAATCCAGGAAATCGCGGCGTCCGGCGCATCCAGCCCGGCGCGGGTGCGAACATAGGCGCGGATCGGCGATGCCGGCAGCCCGAGGAGCCCCTTGTCGGTAAGGGCGTATTTCAGCGCCTGCCAGGCGAGGCCAAGGCCGCGCCCCTTGTCATTGTAGGTAAGACCAAGCTCGCGCGGCACCATCCATTTCATACGCGGTGAGTAATGGTCGCGCAGATTCTCGCCAACGCCCTTCAGTGCGTGGCGGACCTCGATGCCGAGGCTTCGAAGCAACTCCGGCTGGCCGATACCGGACAGTTCCAGAAGCTGCGGCGAATTGATCGAACCACCACTGACGATGACCTCCCGGTTCGCGCGGGCCTCGTGCTGCTGTCCGTTTATGTTGTATCGCACGCCGACACAGCGCTTGCCTTCGATCAGCAGGCATTCGGTCAGCGCATTGGCCTGGATCGTCAGGTTCGGCCGCCCACGCGCGGGGTCGAGGTAGCAGAAGGCGGTGCTCATCCGGCGGCCATTGCGGATGGTCGCCTGGGTCATGCCGATGCCGTCTTGGGTCGCGCCATTATAGTCCTTGGTATACTTGATGCCGACTTCGCCGGCCGCCTTGATCAGCGCGTCGTAGAGTGGGCCGCTCTCGTTGCTTTCAGTCACCTTCAGCGGCCCGCCGCGGCCGCGGTATTCGTCATCCGCGTCACCCTGGTAGCTTTCCATGTCCCGGAAAATCGGCAGCACTTCGCGGTAACTCCAGCCGCGATTACCAAGTTGCGCCCAGGTATCATAGTCCTGCGATTGGCCACGCACGAAGACCATGCCGTTGATCGAGGACGAGCCACCCAGCAGCTTGCCGCGCGGGATGGGAATGCGGCGTTGGCCGGTGGCTGCTTCAGGCTCCGACGCATACAGCCAGTTGGCGGAGGGGTTTTCGATCAGCTTCGCGAACCCGACCGGGATCCGCGACCAGGGATGGCTTTCCCGCCCGGCCTCCAGCACCAGGACCTTGTATTTGGGGTCGGCGCTCAGGCGGTTGGCAAGCACCGATCCGGCCGATCCCGCACCCACAACGATGTAATCGAAAAACTGGTTTTCCATTTTGCTTCCTCCCCCGGTGTCAATACAGGCAATACCGACGCGCGATCAGTAGCTCGGCTTGGTCGGAAATGGCGTGAGCTGAAGCTCGTGCGTCCAGCACGACCGGTCCTGGGTGTGCAGGTAGTAGAACGCCTCGGCGATCTTTACCGGATTCATCACGAGATCGGGTTGATTCTGAACCTTCGGTAGCGCCCGGGTTCCGGGTGAGTCGATGGTACCGTCGATCACCACGTTGGCCACGTGCACGCCGTGTTCGGAATACTCCTCGGTGAGCACCTGCGCCAGCGTGCGCATCATGACCCTGGGGTAGTAAAGCGACTCTCCGGTCATTCGCTTGCGCCCGCGCAGCGATTTGGAGTTGTTGGAGAAGAAAAACGAACCTTCGCCTTTCTTCCGCATGGAAGGCAACACTTCCTTGGCGACGAGAAAGGGTCCACGGCTGGCGATGTGCTGCGCGGTATCGAACATCTCCACCGGGATGTGTTCGAGCAGTTCTTTCTCAGGCGGCAGATCGCGGCCTTCCAGGTAACCCGCGTTATAAATCAGAACGTCCGGGTCGCCGGCGTCGCGACGGATCGTGGCGAACGCCCCCGCGATAGAGTCCTGAGAAACGAGATCCAGCTCGACGATCATGCAGTCTCCGCCCTGCGTTCGGATGGCCTCCGCCAGCGCGGACGCATTGGCCGCGACGCGGGTTGTCAGCACGACGAAGAAGCCCTCTTGCGCGAACTTCTGGGCAATGGCGCCCCCGACGCCCCAGCGCACGCCAACCGGCAGGTCGCTATCGTCCAGGGCCCTGCCGTGCGCCAGCCTGGTGTTGCGGCCATCCGACTGCCACTTGGAGGTGGCGCCGACCACCACGGCGACCTGCTTGCCTTTGGTGTTGGTTCTTTGGCTCATTTGCAGACGCCTCCCTGTTTGTTTGTGGCGTTCGGGCGGTGACGCCCGTCAGGCTGTCCGGACCCAGCCCCACCAGGCGCAGAGCGCGTCGCCCATGATGAGTTTCTTGTCCTGGTCGCTGAGCCACGGCAGCGCCTCGGTGAACATCGTCACGCATTGGCGCCAGGAACACGGCATCTTCGTGATGTCCGTGCCCCAGAACATGCGGTGCGGACCGAACGCATCGTAGATCTGCCGCAGATAGGTGTGCATTGCCGGAAACGGATAGGCCTCACTGGAATAGCCCGGTGCGCCGGTCGCCTTGACCGCCACATTGGGAAACTTCGCTAACGCCAGAAGCTCCGGCATGTGGGTCATGGCTTGGGCGTCTTTCAGCGTGGTCAGGCCGCCTCGACCGCCCAGGTGGTCGATCGTCAGTCGAAGTCCGGGGTGGCGCTCGGCGATCCGGCTAAGGTCCGTCAGCGAATCCGTCGCCAGCATGGCGATGGGGACACCGGCTTTTTCAGCCTCCGCCCAAAGCCAGTCGAGTGTGCCATCGGCCAGCCACTGTCGCGCCGGATCGTGCAGGAAGGTGTAACGGAGACCGAGCATGCCCGGTTGGTCTCTCCACCCCGTGATCCGTGCGCGCGAGTCCGGTTGATCAAGCGGAAGCGAACCCATGATCGCGAACCGGCCCGGATAGTCTTGGACGGCTTTGAACGCCATATCGGTGGAATTCGGGTCCCAGCCCGGCGGATGGATGACGGCGGCATCGACTCCGCCTTGGTCCATCAGGACGATGGCTTCCTCAGGGGTAAAGTGGGTTACCTGCCGGTGCGAGAGGTTGCTCGGCAACCCGGTTCCCCAGAGGTGAATTTGGGCGTCGACGATCTGCATCGCATCGCTCTCCCTTCATTTTTTGCGCATCGGACCGTTTCAATGGAACACGCGTCCGGCGTCGATGACGATCG
>JARLIN010000442.1 GCA_031291715.1 Rhodopila sp.
ACGACGAAGCGCGGCAAGCCGATCGACAAGGCGGACATTTATAAGCTGCTGAACAACCGGACCTATCTGGGCGAGGCGGTGCATAAGGGCACGTCCTATCCCGGCGAGCACGCCGGCATTGTGCCGCAAGACCTCTGGGACGCGGCACACGCCGTTCTGCGGGAAAGCCCGCACCTGCGCACCAACCAGCACCGCAATCAGACGCCGGCGCTGCTGAAGGGTTTGATCTTCGGAACCGACGGCCGTGCGCTGTCGCCCACCCACACCCGCCGGCGGGGACGGCTCTATCGTTACTATGTGAGCCAGGCCACGCTCAAAGGAACCGCCCAAGAGACGGGCGATGCCGTGCGACGTGTCTCCGCCGCGGCGATCGAGACGGCGGTGATTAGCCAGTTACGCGCCTTGCTGCGCCAGCCGGAAATTGTGGCGGGCACCTGGCTGGCGGCGCGAGCGGAGGCGCCAGGGCTGACCGAGAACGACACGCGAGACGCTCTGGAGCGGCTTGATCCGCTCTGGAATGAACTGTTCCCCGCCGAACAAGCGCGGATCATCCGTTTGCTGGTGGAACGGGTCGAAATCGGCCCGGCCGGCGCCGCTATCCGGTTGCGGGTCGCCGGGCTAGCCGGACTGGTCGGCGAACTCGGTAGCACAACGCCTGCCTTGATGAGCGCGGCCGCATGAGCGTGCAAACGATCACCGTGCAGGTGCCGCTGACCATCCGGCGCCGGCCAGGGCGCAAAACGATTGTCACGCCGGAGGGCGCGCCGGCCGTTGACGCCAGCCCGATGCCGCGGCGCGCTGACCCGGCGATGGTGAAAGCGTTGGCCCGGGCGTTTCGCTGGAAACGCATGCTGGAGACAGGCCAGTATGCTTCGATCAGCGAGATTGCGACGAAGGAGAAGATCGACCGCGGTTACGTGGGCAGCATTCTCCGGTTAACGCTCCTAGCGCCAGACATCGTGGAAGCGATCCTGGACGGACGGCAGGCGGCGGGACTGGGGTTGCCCGCGTTGCTCAAGCCTTTCCCGGTCGAATGGGATCGCCAGTCCGCCGAGATCCACACATGAGCCGGGTGCTAGATCTGTGACCTGAATCGATGGCCGACACATTTTTCATTGGGGTTTGAGTATCCCATTGTCGTGTGTCGTATTTCGCCGCCGGCGTGTTTTCTGACCGCGGGACGCCAATCCGCAATGACCGCCGCCGTGGATAAATGGCCCTTACACCACTCGGTGGGACACGACCATGCCTGGCCGGATTGCAGGTTCAAATCGGGGACACGCAACCATCTTGATTTGCTCCTTTCGGGATGCCTCCGGGTTCATTCCGAATAACTACCAAAATCAACGATCTGGTGGCCGCGGTTCCAGCCTCACGCCACTGCCGCAGGCAACACCACGTCCCCATCCGTCCAGCGAACGCCAGTCTGAGGTTCATCGGCACACTGCGGAGCGGCTCGGACCCAAGCATAAATCCGCCACATGAGGTCACGATTCTAGCTGGCCTAGCGGCCGCGGTCTTGGTTAACGTACCGGTCGAAGGGCCGGTGCAGGCGGGTCGACCATGCCTTCCTTTCGTAGGGTTTAGGGGAGGGAAGAATCATGTTTGCACACTCTTTAGACGGCCAACCAATCAGTAAGTGGGAGCGCCTGTCCGATCATCTAGCTGCGGTTGCAGGGCGGGCGGCGAACTTCGCCGCCGTTTTCGGATGGCCGGAGGCGGCGCGGGCCGCAGGCCAGCTGCATGACATCGGCAAGTGTTCGGTGGCATTCCAGGCCTATATCTCTGCACAACGAGACGGGGCTACTGGCGGGCGCCGGGGGCCAGATCATTCGACCGCGGGTGCTCGCGCCGCTGTCGCGATCTACCCCCATCCTGCGGGCCGGTTACTGGCTTTCGGTATCGCCGGACACCATGCGGGGTTGGCCGACGGCAAGGAATTAGACCGTAGGCTGGACGACGAGTATGCGATCCAGCCCCACGACGGCTGGCAAGCCCACAGCGGTGAGCAGCCCGCCGCTGCCCTTCTCGTCCCACCCACAGATTTCGACTTCAGGCATAACAAGGCCTTCACCGCGGCCTTTCTGACGCGCATGCTGTTTTCGTGCCTCGTCGATGCCGACTTCCTGGAAACCGAGGCCTTCTATGCCCGCGCGAAAGGGGAAGTCGTCGAGCGCGGCGACTTCGCAGGCATCGTGCCGTTGCGTGATCGGCTGCGATCCTACATGGTCGACAAGCGCGCGCGGGCACCCGCGTCTTCAATCAACGCCCTCCGGGACCGCGTGCTTGACCACGCTGTAGGGAAGGCCGCTCTTTGCTCCGGTCTTTTCACGCTTACCGTGCCCACCGGCGGCGGCAAGACCCTGGCCTCGCTGTCCTTCGCGCTGGAACACGCGGTCTTCCACGGTATGGATCGCGTGATCTACGTCATCCCCTACACGTCGATCATCGAACAGACCGCCCAGGTTTTCCGCGAGGCGTTGGATACGAAGGACGACGTGCTGGAGCATCACGCTAGCTTCGACTGGGAAGCGGCGGGGGCTATGAAAGACCCCGTTATCGGGGCGGACGACGAGGGGCCCGGCGGCGTCGATAAGCTGCGCCGCGCCGCCGAGAACTGGGATGCTCCGATTGTGGTGACCACGGCGGTGCAGTTCTTCGAGAGCCTCTTCGCCAATCGCGCCTCACGCTGCCGCAAGCTTCACAACCTGGCTAATGCGGTGATTGTGCTGGATGAAGCCCAAAGTCTGCCGATCCACCTCTTGCGGCCGTGCATGGCGGCGCTGGACGAACTCTGCCGCAACTATGGCGTCAGCGTCGTCCTGTGCACCGCCACCCAGCCCGCCCTGCGCGCAAAAGACGGGTTCGAAGGCGGCTTCAAGATCGATGAAGACCGCGAACTCGCCCCAGAACCACAGGCGCTCTACACCGCGCTGAAGCGGGTGACGGTCGAAACCCTGCCCGAACCGGTCGCGGACACAGTCATCGCCTCTCGATTCTCCGAGCAGCCGCGGATGCTGTGCATCGTCAACAGCCGCGCCCATGCACGCGGCCTGTTCGAGACAATCCGAGACCTGCCGGGCGCAACGCACCTGACGACCCTGATGTGTCCGCGCCATCGCCGGGCGGTGCTACAGACCGTGAGGACCCGTCTCGATCCCAAAAACCCCCAACCGATTCGGCTGGTCGCCACGTCGCTGATCGAGGCCGGCGTGGACGTGGACTTCCCCGAGGTTTGGCGCGCGGCCGCCGGGCTTGACTCCATTGCTCAGGCGGCCGGCCGCTGCAATCGGGAAGGGCGGCTGGCCATGGGCCGCACCGTGGTGTTCGTTCCGGCCGACAACAAGCCTCCCCGGGCGGTGGAGGCGTATTGGCAGGCGACACGATCGGTTCTGCGCAAGCACGACGATCTGCTAGGCTTTGAATCGATAAAGGCCTATTTCGGCGAACTCTATTGGCAGAAGGGTGCGGAGGCGCTGGATGCGGTCAAGGTGGATGGCCGTCTCGGCATCCTCGCGGCCATTGCCGAAAGGGTCAGGGATTTCAGCTTCCCCTTCCGCAGCATCGCCGATGCCTTCCGGCTGATCGACGAGATCATGGAGCCGGTCATCGTCCCCTGGCAGTCCGACCCATCCGACGACGACGCAAAGCGCCTGTTGGCCCAGATTGCCGCCATGGACCGCCCCCGCGCCGTCGATTTGCGCCGGCTGCAGCAATATACGGTGTCGATCCCACGCAAGGCGCGCGACACATGGCTCGCGGCGGGGGCAGTCCGCCCAGTGCATCCGTCGCTCGGCGCGGGTTTGCTGTGCTTCGAGGACCTCGCACACTACCGCCCGGACACGGGGATTGATGTCGGTGATACGTGGCTGCGGTCCGCTGAAAGCAATATGATCGCTTGACGATCCGCTTGGCAGCGATCCCACTCCCACAACATTGCTCTATCGTTGCGATGCGAACTGTGATCTTGTTACTTCCGGATGAGGGGGAAACATGTCTTTCGGCATAAAATTGCATGTCTGGGGTGAGCGCGCCTGCTTCACGCGCCCCGAAATGAAAGTAGAGCGCGTTTCCTACGACATCATGACGCCCTCGGCAGCGCGTGGCATTCTTGAAGCGATTCACTGGAAGCCAGCCATTCTTTGGGTAGTAGACCGAATCCATGTCCTGACCCCCATCCAATTCCAGTCGTTTCGGCGCAATGAGGTCGGGACCAAAACCAGCGCCGTGGCCGCCGAACGGGCAATGCGGGCCGGCTCAGCCGCAGGGCTCGGTCTCGTGGTGGAGGACAACCGCCAGCAACGGGCGTCAACCCTTCTGATAAAGGTGGCCTATGTCATAGAAGCGCATTTTGAAATGACTACCCGAGCCTCGGCGGACGACACCCCCGCAAAACATCTGTCCATGTTCAACCGCAGGGCGGCGTCCGGCCAGTGCTTTCACCGTCCCTGCCTGGGAACGCGGGAATTCGCCGCCGATTTCGCCCTGATCGCCGAGGGTGCGCCGTTACCCCCCAGCAACCTGCCGCCCGATCAGCGCGACCGCGACCTGGGCTGGATGCTACATGATATCGACCATGCGGGCGACAAAAGTTCTCGTTTCTTCCACGCAAGACTGGAGGACGGCGTGCTGGATATCGGACGCGGCCTGGCCGAAGGGGTCGTGACGTGACCGTTCTTCAGGCGCTCGACCGTTACTATGAGCGTATGGCGGCGCGAGGCGAGGCGGAAGATCTCGGTTTCACGCTTGAGAACATCAGCTACGCCCTATCTATCAACGCCGACGGGTCGGTCAGAGATATTCTGGACCTTCGGGTGCCTTCGGGACGACGGCTCGTCCCCCGCCGTATGAGTGTTCCAAGGCCGAAACGGACATCCAATATTCAAGCTAATTTTTTGTGGGATAAAACAGCCTATTCGTTAGGCGTAGATGGTGGAAAAAGTAAACGACTTGCCGATGAGCATCAAAGTTTCAAGCAACTGCATCGCGATATGTTGGGTAGCGTGAATGAGGTGCATGCTCAGGCCCTACTTTCATTTTTGAATCAATGGTCACCTGAGCGCTTTAAAAAACCCCCTTTTACGCCCGAGATGACAGACGCCTCATTCGTTTTCCAGCTTGAGGACGAACATCAATATATTCACCAGGTTGCGGTATTGCGCGACGTATGGCTGGCGAGCCTTGCAGAGTCCAAAGCACCCCAGGTTTTTTGCCTTGTGACGGGAGGAATGGGGCCCCTTGAAACAGGCCATCCAATTATCAAAGGTGTCGAAGGGGCCCAAACTGCCGGCGCTTATCTTGTCTCTTTCAACGCGAGCGCCTACACCTCATACGGTCATCCCCAGGACGGCTCCAATTCTCCGGTATCGAAGGCGGCCGCTGCCCGATACGGCGCAGCGCTTAATGGGCTACTTGAGCGATCCAGCCTCAACCGGCTGCCTCGCCCAGTGGGTGACGCTACCGTCGTCTTCTGGGCCGATGCGTCCGCCGTCGGTGAAGACGCCGCCCGCGCGGCTGAAAATCTCTGGGCCGCCTGGTTGAACCCGCAGGCTGATGAGCACGACCCCGACAAACTCGACCGGGACGAAGGCGAGGCGGCAAAGTTACGCGACAAACTTACCGAAATCGCTGCGGGTCGCCCGCTGAAAACGATTGATCCGCGGCTGGAGGACGGTGTCCGCTTCCACGTCCTGGGCCTCGCGCCAAATGCCGCTCGGTTGTCGGTACGCTATTGGGTGGCAGACCGCTTCGAGATCTTCGCCGGACGACTAGCCGACCACTATAGCGACCTGTCCATCGAACCGAAGCCGTGGCGCGCCACGCCGCCATCCGTCGCGCGCCTGCTCGTCAAGACCACGGCCCTACAGGAAAAATTCGACAACGTTCCTGCATTGTTGGCGGGTGAGGTCATGCGCGCCGTGCTTGGCGGCGGCCGTTATCCACGAACTTTGCTAACCGCCGCCATTATCCGCCTGCGAGCCGGAGACGATCCTGGGACAGGTTGGCATGCGGCCGTTATCCGCGCGGTACTCGCGCGGGAGTATCGCTTGAAATACGAAAAGGAGGAGACGCCTGTGAGCCTCGATCGGGACAACCCGAATGAAGCCTATCAACTTGGCCGCCTGTTCGCCATTCTGGAAACCGCCCAGCGGATGGCGCTTGGCGGGAAAATTAACGCCACCATTCGCGACCGCTATTTTGGGGCGGCCTCGGCGACCCCGGCCAGTGTTTTTCCGTTGCTGCTGCGCGGTGTTCAAAATCACCTGGGTAAACTCCGCAAGGAAGGCAAGGGCGGCTGGATCGAGCGTGAGATCGAAGAGATAACCAGCCATCTCGGGCCTGAACTACAGCGCGCGCTTCGGCTGGAGGGGCAAGGGCGTTTTGCCATCGGCTATTACCACCAGCGGAGTGTCAAATACGTCGGCAAGCCGGCTGAAGAAATCGCGTCCGAGGAGGAAGCCAATGACTATGACTGACACGGTGGGGCTGAGCCGCCGCCATGAGTTCGTACTCTACTTCGATGTAACCAACGGCAACCCGAACGGCGACCCGGACGCCGGCAACATGCCGCGCCTCGATCCCGAAACCAACAAAGGATTGGTCTCCGACGTCGCTTTGAAGCGCAAAATCCGCAACTATGTCGCCCTGGCCCGTCCCGACGCACCCGGCCACGAGATCTACATGCGCGACGGCGCGACGTTGAACGTGGAGCATAAGCGTGCCTGGGCGGCGGTTATGCCCGCCGTCACCAAAGCCGAAGACTTCAAGAAGCTGCCGAAAGAGGACGACAAGGCCCGCGCCCTGACCCGCTGGATGTGCGCCAATTTCTGGGACATTCGCAGCTTCGGGGCGGTGATGACCACCGGCGTCAATTCCGGACAGGTTCGCGGACCCGTGCAGCTTACCTTCGCCGCCTCGGTTGAGCCCATCCTGCCGCTGGAAATATCGATCACTCGTCTGGCGGCTACCACGGAGGCGGACAACGACGCCAAAGGCGGGCGCACCATGGGCCGCAAGCACATCGTGCCCTACGGCCTCTACCGCGCACACGGCTTCGTCTCCGCACCGCTGGCCTCGCATCCGGCCAAGGGCACTGGATTTTCCGACACCGATCTGGACCTTTTGTTCGAAGCCCTGACCAATATGTTCGAGCAT
Organism: Rhodopila sp.; assembly: GCA_031291715.1. Lineage (GTDB taxonomy): Bacteria > Pseudomonadota > Alphaproteobacteria > Acetobacterales > Acetobacteraceae > Rhodopila. Next base: position 7,156 of record JARLIN010000442.1, read on the forward strand.
GACCGCTCCGCCGCCCGCGGCGAAATGGCCACACGCAAGCTGATCATCTTCCGGCATGCCTCGACCTTGGGGAACGCGCACGCTCACGATTTGTTTGACCGGGTGAAGACCTGGCGCACGTTCAAGGGCGCGCGCCACCCCATTGGCGCTGATGAGATCGACAACTGGCCGGCCGCTCGCGCCTTCTCGGACTACGCCATCACCATTGACCGCGATGGCCTGTCTGACGCGGTGGAGATTATCGAACGGTAGCGGCCGGCATGGCCGTTGCAGCGGCAGACCAGGCGGTGGAGGACGCGCTGATCCCTCTGTCCGCGCTACAGCACCACTTGTTCTGCCCCCGTCAGTGCGCCCTAATCCACGTCGAGGGCCTGTGGGCGGAAGATGCCGCAACCGCCGAGGGACGCATCCTGCACGAACGCGCCGACTCGGGGCAACGAGAGACGCGCCCCGGCGTGCGGATCGCCCGGAGCCTTGCCATTCGGTCATTGACCCTGGGCGTGGCCGGGCGAGCCGACGTGGTGGAATTCCACGGCCGACCGCCGCGACCGTTTCCTGTCGAATACAAACGTGGCAAGCCCAAGAGCCATCGCGCGGACGAAGTCCAACTCTGCGCCCAGGCTATTTGCCTGGAAGACATGTGCGGGGTTGACGTGCCGGAAGGCGCGCTGTTTTACGGCGTCACGCGTCGGCGGTTGCCGGTGACTTTTGATGCCGAACTACGTGCCTTGACGACACGCGTTGCCGAGGAGGCACGAGCCAACATCGCTGCTCTCCGCACGCCGCCCCCGGTTCGCACCCCTGCCTGCGCCCGCTGCTCCCTTTTCGACCTGTGCCAGCCGGACAGGCTGGAGAAATCGCCGAAGGTCGCCCGCTGGCTGGCCGCGCAGCTCGCGGATTAAGGGGAGGCGGCCATGCGACGAATGCTCAACACGCTTTATGTCACAAGCGAAGGGGCGTGGCTGCGCAAGGATGGGGCAAATCTGGTTGTTGAGGTCGATGGCGCCGAACGCGGCCGAGCCCCGCTGCACATGCTGGATGGTGTGGTGAGCTTTGGCCGCCCCGGAGGTTCGCCCGCTCTGATGGCGGCCTGCGCCGAGACCGGTGTCACGGTTTCCTACCTTACGCCCAACGGCCGGTTCCTGGCGCGCGTGGAGGGACCCAAAAGCGGCAATGTGCTGCTGCGGCGCATCCAGTTCCGGTTTGCCGATGATCCATTGCGGACGGTTCCAATCGTACGAGGCATCGTGGCGGCCAAGGCGGCCAACCAGCGCGCCGTGGTGTTGCGCGCGCTGCGGGATCACGGTTCGACCATGGCCGTGCCGACGGCGGAGGCGCTGTCAACGGCCGAGCGGCGTCTTGGTGACGCCGCCCGTCGGACCCTGGTCACCACGGATGTCGATGGCCTGCGTGGTATCGAAGGCGAAGCAGCCGCGACGTATTTCGCAGTCTTCGATAGCCTGATCCGACCCACTGGGTCGGAATTCCGTTACGCTGGAAGGTCGCGGCGACCGCCGCTCGATCGGATCAACGCGCTGCTGTCGTTCCTCTACGCAATGCTGGGCCATGACTGCCGCTCGGCCTTGGAGGCTCATGGTCTCGACCCGCAGGTTGGCTTTCTGCACGCCGATCGCCCGGGCCGCGCGAGCCTGGCGCTCGATCTGATGGAGGAACTGCGGCCGGTGCTTGCCGACCGGCTGGCACTGAGCCTGGTCAATCGCGGGCAGCTTAGCGCTAACGACTTTGTCTTGGAGGAAGCGGGCGGCGTACGCCTGACCGATGAAGCGCGCAAACGGGTTCTTATCGCGTGGCAAGAGCGTAAACGTGATGAACTGCGGCATCCATTCCTGGGCGAGACAACGCCCTTGGGTATGGTGGCGCATCTCCAGGCACAGCTTCTTGCCCGTCATCTACGGGGCGATCTCGACGGCTATCCCGGTTTTGTTTGGAAATGAGGCGAGAACGTGCTCATGCTCGTGGCCTATGATGTGAACACTGAGACAGTTACTGGCCGACGTCGGCTGCGCCGCGTCGCCCGAGCTTGTCTTGATTTCGGCCAACGCGTTCAGAACTCTGTCTTCGAATGTGAAGTCGATCCTGGGCAATGGATGGCTTTGCGGGCTCGATTGGTCGCAGAGATCAATCCCACCACCGACAGTCTGCGCTTTTACCGCTTGGGCGCCGACGGCCACAGACGCGTCGAACACGTCGGTGCCAAACCGACCCTCGATCTGAACGGGCCTTTGGTATTTTAGGGTCGGGTCGGCGCGCGAACCCGGAGTGCCCATGTGAAACCCGGATGATTCGCGGATGAAAGATAACCTGCAAAATCCAACCTCTCCGGGGAAATAGTTCGCCGATTTGGCTCATCCGCCCCCGCATTTCGAGAGGTTCGCGCAAAGACAGCGCTTATCCTTGTTCCTTCAGCGCGGTAGGATGGGCGCAGTCGCCCCTTCGCGGGGGCGTGGATCGAAACTTGCACCCTGGCGTTGATACCCGACGAACCCGAAGTCGCCCCTTCGCGGGGGCGTGGATCTAAACATTCTTGCACCTGTATGACCGCGACCCGCGCGAGGTCGCCCCTTCGCGGGGGCGTGGATCGAAACCCGCTCCAATCGAACAAACGCCCCTGCACCGAACGTCGCCCCTTCGCGGGGGCGTGGATCGAAACGTTGTGGACCACCTGCACATCGTCAGGCCCGATGGTCGCCCCTTCGCGGGGGCGTGGATCGAAACGTTCAGCAGTTCACCGGGAACGTCCGGATGCTGGCGGTCGCCCCTTCGCGGGGGCGTGGATCGAAACTACGATCTGCCGGACAACGACCAAGCGGAATGGCAGTCGCCCCTTCGCGGGGGCGTGGATCGAAACCTGTTCGGCGGCGTATCGCTGACGCAACTGCTCTACCCCTATGTCGAGAACTGGCTGCGGACCCGTCAATCGGTCTCCGACATCACGCACAATTTCTC
>JARLIN010000443.1 GCA_031291715.1 Rhodopila sp.
CTGCATCTCCGCCGGGGAGGCGCTGCCCGCCGATATCGGCGCGCGGTGGAAATCCATTGTCGGCGTCGATATCCTGGACGGGATCGGCTCCACCGAGATGCTGCATATTTTCATCAGCAACTATCCAGACGACATCCGCTATGGCACCAGCGGCAAACCGGTTCCTGGCTATGAGGCGCGGATCGTCGATGAGCACGACCGGCCGGTAGCGCATGGCGAGGCCGGGGAACTCGTGGTCAAGGGCGACAGCGCGGCGGACGGATACTGGAACCAGCGCGCGAAAAGCCGGCGGACGTTCCAGGGCGAATGGACCCACACCGGCGACACCTATATCCGTGACCAGGATGGCTATTTCCGTTTCCAGGGCCGCAGCGATGAGATGCTGAAGGTCAGCGGCGTCTGGGTGTCTCCGTTCGAGGTCGAGGAGGCCTTGATCTCGCATCCGACTGTGCTGGAGGCCGCGGTGATCGGCCGCCGGGACAGCGACGGGCTGATCAAGCCCAAGGCGTTCGTCATCCTGCGGGAGAGTGCGGCCAACGAGGACAAAGAAACGCTGACCACCGCATTGCAGACGCATGTGAAGGACCGGGCCGGCGTTTGGAAATATCCGCGGTGGATCGAGTTCGTCGAGAGTCTGCCAAAGACGGCGACCGGCAAGATCCAGCGTTTCCGATTGCGGGAGGCGTGATGCGGGCAGGCACCCTTGAGATCCCAGGCGGGATGCTGGAAACCGGTTGGTGGGGACCGGAACCGACCGAGGCACCCACACTGGTCCTGCTGCACGAGGGACTGGGCAGCGTAGCACTGTGGCGCGACGTGCCGGAGCGTCTGGCGGCTTCGACCGGTTGGGGCGTGTTCGCCTACTCGCGGTTCGGCTACGGGTGTTCGGACGCGACGCCCCTGCCCCGGCCGATGACCTATATGCACCACGAGGCACAGGTCGTACTGCCCGAGGTGTTGGCCGCGGCTGGAATCAAGCGCGCCGTGCTGGTTGGCCACTCCGATGGCGGTTCGATCGCGGCGATTTATGCGGGCACGAAACCGCATCAATCGCCTCTCATGTCATGGCCCGGCTCGGCGCCCTCCTGCCCCTCCGTGTCATCGCCGGGCCCAGCTCCGTCGGTGCCTCCCATGTCGTCGCCGGGCTTGGCCCCGTTCTCCCCCCCAGTGTCATGGCCGGGGTTGGCCCGGCCACCCACGACTTGCGATGCCGCATCCAACAAAGTCGTGGGTGACCGGGCCAAGCCCGGTCATGACACTGAGGGCAAAGGATCCCGGCCGATACTCATCGGCCTTGTCACCATCGCCGCCCATTTCTTCGTCGAAGACCTGAACATCGCCAGCATCCGCCAGATCAAGACCGACTATGCAACCGGTGACCTGCGCCAGCGCCTAGCCCGCTATCACCGCGACGTCGATACGGCATTCCGGGGCTGGAACGACGCCTGGCTGGACCCGCGGTTTCGCGCGTTCGACATCACCGGGTTCCTGCCCTACATCCAGGTGCCCATCCTGGCCGTGCAGGGCACGGACGACCCCTATGGCACGGACGAACAGCTTCGTGTTCTCGGAGCCAACGTTCAGGCACCCATCACCACCCATTTGATTCCCGGCGCCAGACACTCACCCCATCTGGAAGCGAAGGACGCGACCTTGGCCGCCATCACCAGCTTCATCGCCGATCTGCCACGAGGTTCCTCGACGTGATCGATTTCCAGACCGACCCGACCCGTTACCGCCATTGGAAACTGTCTTTCGATGGCCCCATCGCCACCCTGACGATGGACGTCGATCCGGCTGGCGGGCTGATGGATGGGTACGAACTGAAGCTGAATTCCTACGACCTGGGCGTGGACATCGAACTCGCCGACGCGGTCCAGCGCCTGCGGTTCGAACATCCCGAGGTGAAGACCGTTGTCCTGAAATCCGGCAAGGAAAACGTCTTCTGTGCCGGCGCGAACATTCGCATGCTGGGGAAAGCCTCCCACGGCCACAAGGTGAATTTCTGTAAATTCACCAACGAAACGAGATTGTCGATCGAGGACGCGAGCGAGAATTCCGGCCAGACCTACCTGGCCGCGATCAGCGGCAGCGCGGCCGGCGGCGGCTACGAACTCGCGGTCACCGCAGACCACATCATGCTGATCGACGATCGTCGATCGTCTGTTTCTTTGCCCGAATTGCCATTGCTGGCGGTTCTGCCCGGCACCGGCGGCCTGACGCGCCTGACCGACAAGCGCCGCGTGCGCCGCGACCTCGCGGATGTATTCTGCACCACCGAAGAAGGCGTGCGCGGCAAGCGCGCCGTGCAATGGCGGCTGGTGGATGAGGTCGTTCCGCCCTCGGCCTGGGAAGCCAAGGTCAATGAACGCGCCTTGGAACTCGCGGCACGATCCGACCGTGATGGTACCAAGGGGATCGCACTGATACAGGTGCAACGCACGATCTCGGACGATGCGATCAACTACGCCCATGTCCGGGTCGCCCTGGACCGCGCCGCCCGGGTCGCCACCATCACGATCCTTGGCCCCTCCGACCTGCCGGCGGACTTGCGCGGCATCCACGACACAGGTGCCGCTTTCTGGCCACTGGCGATGGCGCGGGAACTGGATGACGCGCTGCTGCATCTGCGCTCGAACGAGCCCTCCATCGGGTTGATCGTCTTCCGTTCCGTTGGCGATCCGGCCCAGGTGCTCGGCGCCGACAGCCTGCTGGAGCAATACCAGACCGACTGGCTGGTACGTGAAATCCGGCTGCTGCTGAAGCGGGTGCTGAAGCGTGTGGACATGACCGCGCGCAGCCTGATCACGCTGATCGATCCTGGAAGCTGCTTTGCCGGCACCCTGGCGGAACTGGTGTTCGCGGCTGATCGCGCGGTGATGTTCGCCGGCTCCGCCGCCGGCGACAACCGTGGGCCGGCCACGCTGCATCTGTCGGCACTCAATTTTTCCGCGTTCCCGATGGGCAACGGGCTGTCGCGCCTGGCCAACCGTTTTTACGGCGAACCAGACTCGCTGAACACCGCCGCTGCGCTGATCGGCGAAACACTTGACGCCGAAGCCGCCGAGGAACACGGCCTGATCACCTTCGCCTACGATGAGACCGACTGGGACGATGAGGTGCGCCTGATCCTGGAAGAACGCGCGTCGTTCTCGCCTGATGCGCTGACCGGCCTGGAAGCCAATCTCCGCTTCGTCGGGCCGGAGACCATGGAAACCCGCATCTTCGGCCGCCTGACCGCCTGGCAGAATTGGATCTTCCAGCGGCCGAACGCGGTGGGCGAAACAGGGTCGCTGAAACGCTACGGGTCCGGCGTGCGGCCGGATTTCGATCCCGAACGGGTCTGAAAGGATCATCACCATGCCGGAAGCCAGCCAGATCGACTACAACGGCCTGATCCCGAACAATGTCGGCCTCGCCGAGGACCTGCGCGTCAGGAAAGCGCTGGAGACCTGGCACCCCGGCTACATCGACTGGTGGAAGTCGATGGGACCGGAGGGATTTCAGAACAGCCCTGTCTATCTGCGCACCGCCGTCGGTGTCGGCAGCGAGGGTTGGGCGAAGTTCGGATTCGTTCGCATGCCGGAATACCGCTGGGGCATCTTGCTCGCCCCTCAGGTCGAGGGTCGCACCATCCCATTCGGCGCGCACAAGGGCGAACCGGCCTGGCAGGAAGTCCCCGGCGAATATCGCGCCATGCTGCGCCGCCTGCTGGTGATCCAGGGCGACACCGAGCCGGCCTCGGTCGAACAACAGCGGCACCTCGGGGCGACCGCACCGTCGCTGTACGACATGCGCAACCTGTTCCAGGTGAACGTCGAGGAAGGCCGCCATCTCTGGGCGATGGTCTATCTGCTGCAGAAATATTTTGGCCGCGACGGGCGCGAGGAAGCCGGGGAACTGCTCCGCCGCCGCTCCGGCGACCAGGACTCCCCGCGCATGCTCGGTGCGTTCAACGAACAGACGCCGGACTGGCTGTCGTTCTTCATGTTCACCTTCTTCACGGACCGCGACGGCAAGATGCAGCTCGCGGCGCTGGCGCAGTCGGGATTCGATCCGCTGTCGCGCACCTGCCGCTTCATGCTGACGGAAGAAGCGCACCACATGTTCGTCGGTGAAACCGGCGTAGCGCGGGTGATCCAGCGCACGGCCGAGGCGATGAAGGCAGCCGGCATCGACGATCCTTACGATATCGAGCGCGTGCGCGCACTGGGCGTCATCGATCTGCCGACGATCCAGAAAAAGGCCAACCTGCATTTCTCGCTGACGCTGGATTTGTTCGGCAACGAAATCAGCACCAACGCGGCGAATGCTTTCAACGCCGGGCTGAAAGGCCGTTACCGCGAGGACAAGCTGACCGACGATCATCAATTGACGTCATCGGTTTACCCCGTGCTGCGGCTGCGCGACGGCACGATCGTCAACGAGGATGTCCCCGCCCTCTCGGCGCTGAACATGCGGCTGCGGGATGATTATGTGGAAGATGCGGCCACCGGCGTCGGCCGCTGGAACCGTGTGCTGGAGCGCGCCGGCATGGCGTTTCGCATGATCCTGCCGCATGTCGCCTTCAACCGGCGCATCGGCGAGTTCAGCGCGATCCATACCGACACCGACGGCAACATCCTCAGCAGCGAGGCCTGGCACGCACGCCGGGAATCGATGCTGCCATCGACCGACGACAACCTGTTCATTGCCAGCCTGATGCGAACATCGCGGCAGCCCGGAAGCTATGCTGGCTGGATAGCCCCGCCACGGCAGGGCATCGACAATATGCCGGGCGACTTCGAGTACGTTCGTATATCGGACTGATTTGAGTATCCACAAACGTCGTGGTCCGGCGCGTCGTTTTCCATGCGAGGACGAACATCCACAATCGTCATGGTCCGGCGCAGTCCGGGCCATCTGCAGCAGGGTTCTGGATCAGATGGCCCGGACTGCGCCGGGCCATGACGGGAACCGTGGGTCGGTCACGCTGCGTCCGCTGCAAAAGCGTCCGTCTCCGCCTGCATCGGAATACTGCCCTGGCTGCCGCGACGCGTGCAGCACAGAGCGGCCGCGACGCTCGCCCGCCGTACCGCCGCACCCAGCGCATCGCCCTGGTCCAGGCGGTGCGCCAGGACTCCGACGAAACAATCGCCTGCCGCGGTCGTATCGATCGCCTCGACCGTCAGGGCCGGTTCGAGCCACGTGCCGTCAAGACTCGCGACCTCCGCGCCCTCCCCGCCGAGAGTCCGCACCACGGCGACACTGCCTAGCCGGTCGCGTAACCCAGCTGCCGACGCTTCGCACCCCAGATGTTCGGCAAGCCACGCGCCTTCCGTCTCATTGACCACCAGCACATCGACCGCCCGCAAGGCGTCTTCCGGTAGCGCCGCCGCCGGCGCCAGATTCAAAACAACCCGCGCGCCACCATTTCGGGCTCGAGCAATCAGCGCGGCCGTTTCCGCAGCCGATACTTCCATCTGCAATGCCACGGTAGCGCCGCGGCCGAGCAGCCCGTCCTCCACCTGGGAAGCGCGAGTCAAGAGATTGGCGCCCGACCCGACCGCGATGGCGTTGTTGCCGTCGGGATCGACCGTGATCGCGGCACAACCTGTGCTCGCCTCCACGGATCGGACCCGATCGAGGTTCACGCCGGCCGTGCGCAGCAGACCCAGCGCGGCGTCGCCAAGCGCATCATGCCCGACCGCGCCGGCCATGATCACCGCCCCGCCGTCGCGCGCCGCGGCGACCGCCTGGTTGGCCCCTTTGCCGCCCGGTTCGATCCGCGTGGACGGTCCCAGCACGGTTTCCCCCGGCCTTGGGATGTTCGGCAGGTTGAAAATCAGGTCCAGGTTGATCGAGCCGAACACGATGACCATCACGTTCCTCCGACCTTTGCATTCTCACGCTGCTGAACCCGCTCTGCCGGCAAGATGACCTTGGCGGTCGTTCCCCGTCCCTTGACACTGCTCAGTTCCAGCCGGCCGCCATGCAGTTCCGTCAGCTTGCGGGCCAGCGGCAGGCCGAGCCCGGTGCCCTCGAAGGAGCGGGACAAGGTATTATCAACCTGGCTGAACGGTTCGAGGGCAATGTCGATTTCCGCCTCGGTCATGCCGATGCCGCTATCGGTGACCGAGAAAACCATCTCCCCCGCCGCGTTTTGCTCGACGGCCAGGACGATATGGCCGTTGTCGGGGGTAAATTTCACGGCGTTCGAAAGCAGGTTGATCAGCACCTGGAGCAGGCGGGTGCGATCCGCCCGTATCCGAATTGTCGTTTCCGGCAGACCTAGTGCGATGCCGATGTTCCGCGACGCCGCCTGAGCGCGGACGGAAACCAGGCTGTTGCGCGCCATGTCCGCGACGGGCAACACAATCTCGCTCAAAGTCGCCGTCCCGGATTCGACCTTGGAGATATCCAGAATGGTGTTGATCAGTTCCAGCAGATGCCGTCCCGAGGTCCAGATATCCGCGGCATAGCCGGCGATGGGCGGTGAGCCGGGTTTGGTGGGCGCCTGGTCCTGGATCAGCTCGGAAAAGCCGATGATTGCATGCAAAGGCGTTCGCAACTCGTGGCTCATATGCGCCAGGAACTGCGACCGCGCCCGGCTCGCCGCTTCCGCGCTCTCCTTGCTCGCCACCAATTCGCGGTTTGTCTTCTCCAGGCGGGCATGGTCCGCTTCGATTTGCGCCTGAGCCGACCGCAACTGTTCGCCATCGTAAGCCAGCTCGATTTCCCGTTTCGTGCGCCGC
>JARLIN010000444.1 GCA_031291715.1 Rhodopila sp.
CTTCCGCAACGTTATCCCCGGGCTTGACCCGGGGATCCGTTCATACGACGGCGGTTGCACCAATCCCCGGGTCAAGCCCGGGGATAACGAAGGGGAGTGGATGGCCGGTAGCGGGAAGAGCATGACGCAGTCACCCATCCACTTCCACTCGAAAGCTCTCGATCACCGTGTTCGCCAGCAGCTTCCGGGCCATCTCCTCGGCCGCGGCACGCGCCTTCTGCGGGTCTGTCTCCGCCAGTTCCAGTTCGATCACCTTCCCGGCGCGCACGTCTTCCACCCCGGAGAAACCCAGCGTGCCCAGCGCGTGCGCGATCGCCTTGCCCTGCGGGTCCAGAACGCCGGCCTTCAACATCACCGTCACGGTCGCCTTCACTGCATCAACTCCGGTCCTTTAAGGTCGCGCATGCCGGCTTCCGGCAGGATGCCCAGGCGGCGGGCGACCTCCTGGTAACCCACCTCGACCTTGCCCAGGTCGCGGCGGAAGCGGTCCTTGTCCATCTTCTCGTTGGTCTTGCTGTCCCAGAGGCGGCAGTTATCCGGGCTGATCTCGTCGGCCAGGATGATCCGCATCTCGTCGTTTTCCCATAGCCGGCCGAATTCCAGCTTGAAATCGACCAGGGTGATGCCGACGCCCAGCAGCAGGCCGGACAGGAAATCGTTGATCCGCAGGGTCAGCGCGACGATGTCGTCCAGGTCCGCGGTGTTGGCCCATCCGAAGCAGGTAATGTGCTCCTCGGACACCATCGGGTCGTTCAGCGCGTCATTCTTATAGTAATATTCGATGATCGAGCGGGGCAGGCGGGTGCCCTCGGCGATCCCCAGCCGAGTCGCCAGGCTGCCGGCGGCGACGTTGCGGACCACCACCTCCAGCGGGATGATCTCGACTTCGCGGATCAGCTGCTCACGCATATTCAGGCGGCGGACGAAATGCGTCGGGACGCCGATCTCGTGCAGCCGCATCATCAGGTATTCGCTGATGCGGTTGTTGAGTACGCCCTTGCCGGTAATGATGCCCTTCTTGGCGCCGTTGCCGGCGGTGGCGTCGTCTTTGAAGTACTGGACCAGAGTGCCTGGTTCCGGACCCTCGAAGAGGATCTTGGCTTTGCCCTCATAGAGCTGTCGGCGGCGGGCCATAGCGGATTTCCTTAGGTGGTCACCGCATCGGGCGGCGGCGCGGGTATAGATCGGGCGAGCGGGGCGGGTATAGCAGCGGTCTCCCTAGCACAAAAGACCGGGCTGCTAGCGGTCTGTTACAAGGCGAAACGCGGCCGCATGAGGCGGGCCGGCCGCGAACCTCCATATGGGGACGCCCTCGGCCGGAAGCGCGATAAAAGACGAGCAGACCGTGCCGAAGCCTGCGCGTGGGACAACGTTGATCTGCTCCCCTGGCTGGCCGCGCCGATCGGCCAGGATGATACGCCAGGCCTCCCAATCCTCCACGTCGGCGGGTTCCGCCGCCTGGAAGCGGGGCAAATGGCGGGCGGTGCGGGGGCTATCAAGGTCGTTCGGGTCGTGCGCGGTGATCATCGACACGCCGGGTGGCAGGGGTTCGGCTTGCGGCTGGCCCTCTCCGAGTCCCCGAACGAAGAAGGCGCCGGTGCGATCCGCCAGCACCATGTTGAAACCGCGCCATGCGCCGGCATCCAGACGAGTGAGCGCTTCGGTGGCGTCGGCGGCCGTTCTGTATTCCAGCGCCATCAGTGGCAGGTCGCCACGGCTGCGTTTGCCTTCGGCCGGCCCCAGCGTACCGGGCCGGTTCAGCACCGTCGCGACGACGCCATGCCGGTTGAGGCCCATCCAGGTGCCGCCGCCGGTGCGGTCCCGTCCGGCGATGACACCCGGACGGTCGGGCCACCAGGCGGCGGGCGGGTCCCAGGGACGCTCCAGCCGCTCATCTCGGTTGGCGGCCATGAGGATGTGGTTGGGGCGGATCAGGACGACGACGGTACACACAGGGACCCAACATGCCCGGTGTGCGCCGAGATGCCTACCCCTTCCGCACGCCCCAGAACACCGGCGCCGATCCTTTCACCAGCCCGGTGATGTTCGACCGCCACGCGGCGTGCGGCAAATACTGGCCGAGCGGGATGCTGGGGATGGAGTTGAAGGCCGCGGTTTGGAAGGCGATTTCCTGCTTGCGGCGTTCGGCGTCGCTGGGGGCGTCGATCCAGGCGTCGTAGGCGGCCTCCAGCGCCGGATCGTCCGGCCAGCCGAACCAGGCCTTCGCGCCGTTGCTGCGTAGCGTGTTCGCCAGCAGCGGATCGACGAATTCGGGTCCGGGCGCACCGGCGGGGAACATCGACCAGCCGCCCTTGTCCAACGGCTCCTTGGACGGACGGCGCTGCACCACTGTGCCCCAGTCGGTCATTTGCTCATCGATGTTCAGCCCGACCTTGTGGAACGCATCCACAACCACGGTGCTGAAGGCGTTGTAGGCGAGCTGGTCGGTCGGGTGCAGGAAGACGATCTTCTCTCCGCCATAGCCGGCCTGATCGAGCATCCGCTTGACCTCATCGACGCTGTGCCGTTTGCGGACGAACTCCATCCCCGCGTCGTTGGCGGATTTCGAGGTTGGCAGGAAATACCCCATCGGCGCGCGCCAGGTGGTGGGGTCTTCGCCCATCGCCGCCAGCATGACCTCCTTCTGGTCGATGGCGGCGAACATGGCACGCCGGACGCCGACATTGCTGGTTGGCGCGACAAGATGGTTCGGCCGCAATACGCCGACGGTGCCGTACAGGTCGAGCAGCCCGGTGGTCACGCCCGATCGCTGCTTAAGCATCGGGATCAGGTCCGGCTGCGGCAGTTCCAGCCAGTCCACCTCGCCGGCGATCAGCGCGTTCGCCGCGGTGGCGCTATCGGGGATCACGCGCCACTCGACGCGTTCCGCCGTCACATGATGTCCGCCGGCGGTGTAGGACGCCGGCTCGTTGCGCGGCTTGTAGCGATCGAATTTCTCAAACGCGGCGAAGCTGCCGGAGACGTATTCGCTGGCCAGGAAACGGAACGGGCCGCTGCCGACGATCTCGGTCACCTGCTTGAATGGATCGACCGTGGCGGCGATGCGTTCCGGCATCATCACTGGCTGCGGCTGCACCTTCGACAGGAAATGCGGCAGCAGCGGGAAGGGCTTGCGCAGCCGCCAGACCAGGGTGCGGTCGTCGGGCGCCTCGATCGCATCGACCCGCAGGTTGATGGTCGCACCCACCGCGTCCCGCTTCATCCAGCGTTGCAGGCTGGCGACGCAATCCCGCGCCAGCACGGGCGTGCCGTCGTGCCAGAGCATCCCCTCGCGCAGCTTCATCGTCCAGCGCTTGCCGTCATTGTCAATGACGTGGCCTTCGACCATCTGCGGGCGCGGGACGAACGCCTCATCGCGGCCATACAGCATGTCATAGACCATGAAGGCGAAGTTCCGCGTGACCGTCGCGGTGGTCCACACCGGGTCCAGACTGGTCAGATTCGCCTGCGGCACGAAAATCAGCGGCTTCGTCCCGGCGGCGAGGGCAGGGTGGGCCAGTGCCGCCGCGGTGCTGGCGGCGATGAACGCACGTCTCTTCATTGTTGCCTCCCGTTCAGTCCTTGGCTGGACTGTTTTATTTCGGTATTGGTTCGTCTGTCGTAGATCCGGGTTCTGGTCTCCTTGGTCCGTCGTGAACGAGGGGTTTGGCGGGCGGTTACCCGGTCACTCCGCCGCCTGCGCCAAATCCGTTGTCCTGGTGCGAGTGCGTAGCGTAACGAATTCTTCCGCCGCCGTGGGATGAATGCCGATGGTGCGGTCGAAATCGGCCTTGGTGGCGCCCATGACGACGGCGATCGCGATGCCCTGGATGATCTCCGGCGCGTCCTCGCCGAGCATGTGGGCACCGACGACTTTCTGCGTCGCCTTGTCCACGACGAGCTTCATCAGCGAACGGCGCGCACGTCCGGACAGGTTGTGCCGCATCGGTGTGAAGCGGGTGACATAGACGTCCACCGGTCCCAGGGCCGCCGCCTGTGCCTCGGTTAGTCCCACGGTGGCGACTGGCGGCGTGGTGAACACCGCCGATGGAACATTCCGTAACGAAATGCCGCGCGGATTCCCACCGAACAGCGTGTCGGCCAGGGCGTGTCCTTCGGCCGTCGCGACCGGCGTGAGGTTCACCCGGTCCGTCACGTCGCCCATGGCGTAGATATGCGGCTGAGTCGTATGCAACCCATCGTCCACCTTGATCGCATCCTTCGCATTCAGCTCGACGCCCGCCTTCTCCAGGCCGAGGCCCTTGACGTTGGCGTGCCGGCCGGTGGCGAAGAAGACCAGATCCGTATCGATGGTCTCGTTGTCCCCGAACGTCAGGATGCGGCGGTCGCCGTTCGCTTCGACCTTCTTCGGCAGGCACCCGGGGTGCAGGACGATCCCCTGTGCGGTCAGAGCCTCCGCCATCGCTTCCCGGAGATCGTCGTCGAAACCGCGCAATGGCAGGGGCTGGCGATAGACCAGATGCACCTCTGCCCCCAGCGCGCGGAAGATGCCGGCGAATTCCACCGCGATGTAACCCGAGCCGACAATCGCCAGCCGCTTCGGCATCGTCTTCAGGTAGAACGCATCGTCCGAAACGATGCCGAGCTCCGCTCCGGGAAGGTCGGGCCGCTCCGGATGGCCGCCGGTGGCGATAACGATATTTTTCGCGGTCACCCGCTTGCCGCCGACCTCCACCGTATGGGCATCGACGAACACCGCCCGTCCGTCGAACACCGTCGCGCCCGCGCCCGTCAGCAACTTGCGGTAGATGCCCTCCAGCCGGGTGATCTCCCGGTCCTTCGCGGCGATCAGCTTGCCCCAGTCGTGCGGCCCCTTCTGGATCGTCCAGCCGAAGCCGGCCGCATCCTCCGCCCAGCCGCCATATTCACCGGCCTGCACCAGCAGCTTTTTCGGCACGCAGCCGATGTTGACGCAGGTGCCGCCCCAGTGGCGCTCCTCGGCGATACCGACCTTGGCGCCGTACCCGGCGGAAATCCGCGCGCAGCGTACCCCGGCCGAACCGCCGCCGATGACAAAAAGGTCGAAATCCATGGGTGCCGCCCCTCTCTTGGTCGGGGGTAATGTGTGGCCTGAGCAATGATGACGCAAGATTGGCCTCTTTCATGGCGCCGGATAGGCAAAAAGCAATTTGACGCATTGATCGCTTCGGGCAAACTCCGGCCGCGGATGCGGGCACCAGCGTCCCGGCATACCGTTCCGGCTACAAAATAAGAAACCAGGGAGCCTTCATTATGTCCGACGCTTCGACGTCCCGGTCTGCGGGACCATGGTGGCGCGAACCCACCAAAGACAACTGGTACGCCTTCACCGCCGCCTGGCTTGGCTGGACCTTGGACGCATTCGATTTCACCGTGTTCCTGTTCTTGCTGGTGCCGATTGCCAAGGAGTTCAACGCCGACCTGACCTTGGTCGTGCTGGTGGGCTCGATGACCATGTGGATGCGGTTCGTCGGTGCCGTCGCCGCCGGCTGGATGGCCGACCGGCTGGGCCGACGCGCGCCGCTGATGATCTCCATCCTGTGGTATTCGGCCTGCAACTTTATCGCCGGCTTCTCACCGACCTTTCTGTTCCTGCTGGTCTTCCGCACATTGTTGGGCATCGGCATGGGCGCGGAGTGGCCCGCCGGAGCGGCCTTGGCCACGGAAAGCTGGCCGGCCCGTTCGCGTGGCCTGATGGCCAGTGTGCTGCAGGGATCGTGGGCGCTGGGGTATCTGGTCGCCGCGGTGCTTTATGCCACGATGTTCGACGTCATCGGCTGGCGCGGCATGCTGTGGATCGGTGTCCTGCCGGCGCTGGCGGTCGTCTGGATCCGGTTTTACGTAAAAGAGCCGGACGTCTGGGTCGAAAACCAGAAGCTGCAAAAAGCGAACAAGACCGAGGTGAGAGTGCCGCTGGCCGCCATCTTCCGCAAAGGCGTAAGACTGACGACGCTGTCCACCTGCTGGTGGCTGATCAGCGCATTCACTGTCTATTACTCGATCTTCGGCCTGTTCGCGACGTATATGACCCGGGAACTGCATCTGTCGGCGTCCGCCGTCGGTTGGCCGCTGGCGTTCTCCAACGGGCTGACGTTCCTGTTCAGCTTCTTTTGGGGCAGCTTGACCGACAGTATCGGCCGGCGCTGGGCGATGATCATCCCGGCCGTCATCGGGGCCGCGGTGGCCCCGATCTACCTGCTGACGACGGACTATACGACGATCGCGGTCGCCTTCTCGATTCAGGGGGCGTTCGCCGGAGCGATCTATGGCATCAACCCAAGCTACGCGAATGAACGTTTCCCGACCGAGATCAGGGCGACGGCCGCGGCGTTCTGCTATCACATGGGGGCAGTCGCCGGCGGGTTCGTGCCGCCGATCCTGACATATTTCGCCGTCGAACGTCATATGGGATTCGCCGTTCCCATGCTGATCGGTACGGTTGGCGGCCTGATCAGCTTCGTGATCACGCTGTTCTTCAGTCCCGAGACCAAGGGCAAGGTCATGGTGGCCGATCTGGAAATCATACCCGTCGCTCAGGTGCCGTAAGCAAAACGCGGGAGGTCGAGCGGCGCTCGGCCTCCTGGCCTTCGTGGAGCGAATGTTCAGCTTGGCGGCGGCCCGAATGATGATGACGGAAGATTGCGCGGTTCTGGTTGGCCGGGACCAACAAAACGCCGTTTAAACCGCCGCGCCATTGGAGCAAACTCCCGCCGCGGACGCGGGGCATCCGCGCTTCCGCAAACCGTTCCTGTTACATAATAAAAATCCGGGAGTCTTCACAATGTCCTTCTCTTCGAGGTCTTCAATGGCCGTACCATGGTGGCGTGAGCCCACCAAAGACCAGTGGTACGCCTTCATCGCCGCCTGGCTCGGCTGGACGCTGGATGCCTTCGACTTCACCGTGTTCCTGGTGCTGCTGGTTGCGATCGCCAGGGAGTTCAACGCACCACTCACCGCGGTGACGATCGTCTTCACGCTGACCCTGTGGATGCGCCTCTTCGGGGCGGTCGCCGCCGGCTGGATGGCCGACCGGATGGGGCGCAAGGCGCCGCTGATGATCTCCATCCTTTGGTACTCGGTCTGCAACTTCATCGCCGGCTTCTCCCCCAGCTTCATCTTCCTGCTGGTGTTTCGCACCCTGCTCGGCATCGGCATGGGCGCCGAATGGCCGGCCGGCGCCGCGTTGGCAATGGAAACCTGGCCCATGCGCTCCCGCGGGCTGATGTCCAGCATCCTGCAAGGGTCGTGGGCATTGGGCTACCTGCTGTCCGCTCTGCTCTACGCCACGGTGTTCCAATACATCGGCTGGCGCGGGATGCTTTGGATCGGCGTGCTCCCGGCCCTCGCCGTGGTCTGGATACGCGTCTACGTCAAGGAACCCGATGTCTGGGTGCAGAACCAGAAGAACCAGAAAGCGCAGAAAGCCGAA